>NZ_AP025696.1:0-300000 GCF_027943725.1 Nitrosophilus kaiyonis
GGCCATTGTTGCAGCAATAGATAAGATATCAGAAATTATTCAAAGTGGAGATCTTTCTCAACTAAATCAACCAAAATTTGAAATAAATGGAAAAGATTATACTGTTCTTGATCTATTTGATCTTGGTCATACAAAGATTTTAGAAAGCAGATCAATTCTTGGTTCCCAAGAAAAAGCATTAGATGATTTAAAAGAGCAACATGATAATATGGCTGTTAATTTTTCAGAACTTACATCAAAACTTGAAGATTCAGAATTTTCAGAGGTAGTTATAGAGTTAGAAAAAGCAAAAACCACCTATGAAGCAACTCTTGCATCTTTTATACAAAATAAAGATCTTTCGTTATTAAACTATTTTAAATAAACTTTTTTAAATTTTCTTTGTCACTGATAGATTTTAAAATACTATTTTTTTTATCAGTGACAATTTTTTCTATCTCAATAATTGCATTAATTAAAAAATTTTTCTCTTCATTAGTTAAAGAGTTTAAATCGATACTATTTAAATCTTTTTGAAATTTTTCCAATGATTCAAATTGGTCATTTTTAATTGATATTATTATTTCATCAATTATTTTTTTTAAACTTTTGATTCTATACCCTCCCAACCCTCTTTTAAATTTTCTAATATTTCAATAACATCATCTATAAGTTGCTTGTCATTTTTTGCATGAATTGTAAGAAGAGATCTATCAACAAAATCATATAACATATGTAAATTTTTTGCTATCTCTCCGCCTTTTTCAAAATCTAAAGAGGAATCAAGAGCTGTAATAATATTAGTTACTTTTGAAATATGTTCAATTTTTGCTTTTATATCATTATTATTTATATCATCCTTTATCTGTTTTAATGTAACTATAGCTTTTTCATAAAGCAAAATAACTTGCCTTAATGGTGTAGCAGTTTCAACACTATTTTTCATATAAGCATCTAATGGGTTTGCCATTTAATTAACCTTTATTGAGTATTTGTTTGATTTTGTTTAGGTAATAAGGCAGATAATCTGCTTCTAATATCATTCATTTGAGCTAAAAATCTATCAAGATATACAAACTGTTTTTTTAGATTTTCTATTTCAGCTTCTACCCTTTTTGCAGTAGATTCAATTCTTTCTTCAATGCTGTTTATCTGTCTGCTATAACTTTTATCTTTTGATTTAATTGGGCCTTCAACATCTAAAACAAAATCTACATAATTTTCTAGACCAGTTTCTAATTCATCTATTTTTGTTTTTAAACTATCTTTATCATTTTCAAAATAGTCATTTAATTTTTCATTTTTCAAACTTATGTGCCCGTTTGTATGATCAACTTCTAAAATACCTGCTTCTAGCAAAGGATTAAGATTTCTAAAAATTCCAGATCTAATCTGTTGCATTGAAAACTCTCCAGAAAGAGGAGCATTTTCACTTGTTTGTTCTTTTATATAATCTACAATAGAATTATAGTTTGTAATAAGATTTTGCAATTTTTCTTCAATTTGTGAATTATTCTCTTTGACATTAATATCTACTGGGTCATTAGATATAGATTTTATTTCAATATTTAAACCTTGAATTACTTCTTTAAAACTATTTGTAGAACTCTCAACATCCTCACCATAAATATTAATAATCGCATTTTGTGAATTTTGTACATGACTATCACTATAATTAGAACCTATTTGTAATGAATCAAGTAAATCTCCACTTCCAGTCTCATTTAATTCAATAATATTATCTTTACCTGTATCTTTTCCAGATAAAAGCAATCTATAATTATTGCCATCATAAAAAATTGATGCAATGACCTTATCTTGAGATGAGTTTATTTTATTTGCAATTTCTTGAAGAGTATCAGAATTTGTATAATCTATATTTGCTATCTCTTCTTCAGCATACTTTATTTGAAGCGTTCCATCAGATGTTGCAACTGCATCACTATCTTTATTTGAAACACCGCTTTGTGATAGCCATACATCATTTTTTGCTAACTGTTTAGTAGTAAGTTGTATAGATGTTTCAGAAAGTTTTTGTGAATCTATAACAGAAGCACTTAATATATTTTCATTTGAAACTGATACATCTTTGTCATAAAAGATTTTATCATTAAGCAAAGAATCTAGATTTTTTTTAAAATCATTTATCATATTACCAAAAGTTTTAAAGGCTGATTTTTTTTGACTTATCTCATCTTCTTTTTGCTGTAATAAAGATAACTGTTTAGTCTTTAACTCTTGAAATTTTTGCAATATTCCTTGATAATCAAATTGTCCACTAAGATTACTTAAATATATTTCACCAGCCATTTTATGCCTTACGCTTTTTCATTAAAAAGTAAACCTGTTACCTCATCAATATATTTTGCAATTTTCAGTATAACATCTGGAGGCAACTGCCTAATGACCTCTTTAGTCTCTTTATCAATTATTTTTACAACCTGTATTCCAGTATCTTCATCTATTTCGATTTTGAGTTGAGAATTTAACATACTCATTTTTTTATTCAGATCTTCTATAGACTTTTGTATTATCTCATTTTGTACTTTTTTGTCAAGATTTTTAAAAGAGTCTGCTTTATCTTGATTATTTGCAAGATTATTTTCTTGTGTTTGAATTGATTTGTCTTGATTAACATTTTGAGATTGCATCTGCAATGCGGCACTTGTAGAGTTAACAGCTTTTACATCCATTTTAATCTCCTAAAAATCTTTTGATCAAGATTCTTAAAATCTTTACCAAAAGATTTTTATCTATTATATCACAAAAGAGGCAAAGCCTCTTTTGAATAAATTATCTCAATAATTGAAGTACTAATTGAGATTGTTGATTTGCTTGAGCTAGTATTGACATACCAGATTGCATCAAGATATTTTGTCTTGTAAATTCACTCATCTCTTTAGCAAAATCAACATTTCTAATTCTTCCTTCTGCATCAGAAGTATTTACTCTTTGAGTTTCATTGTTTGAAATAATTTTTTCAAGCTCAATTTGAGCAGAACCAAATTTTGCAGCTTCTTTGTCAACAGCTTTTATTAATGCATCAACTACTGATACTGTATCATTTGCTTTAGTTTGTGATGTAACATCAATAGTATAAGTTGTTGTACCAATTAATACAGTTGATGCTGTAGTATCATTAGAACCTGCAGTTGCACCTGCAGTTGAAGATGTAATAGTAAGCTCTTGACCTTTTCTACCACCATAATGGATAGTAAAAGTTGTAGAAGTAGAACTACTAAATAAATTTGTACCGTTAAATTCAGTATCGCTGAAAATTTTACCTATTGCATCAACTAATTTATTGATATCTTGTTGCAACGCTTTTTGAGAATCACTATCTACAGTGTTAGCTGCTTCAATTGATTTTGCTTTAACATCATTTAAGATATTATATATTTCACTCAAACTTCCTTGTGCAATTTGAGCAATACTTACACCATCTTGTGCATTTCTTGTACCTTGATCTAAAGAAACTGCGTATGTTTTTAACTGATCTGCGATAAACAAACCAGCAGCATCATCAGCAGCTCTATTGATTCTATAGCCTGTAGCTAACCTTTCCATACTTTTATTCATACTTGATTCAGTCTTTAGCAAGTTTGCATGTGTAAAGTCAGACTGAAAGTTGTAATTGATACGAAGTGCCATTTTGAACCTCCTGATTTTTTTTACAATTTCATTATCGGAGATCCAAAAAATTTTTTTAGAAGATTTTCAATTTTTTTTCTATTTTTTCTGCTTCTTTTTGGAAACCTACCTTTTTTAGGGCATCTATAAATAATAGTAAATCTGTTTTTTTTATGTTTTCAATATTTAAATTTTTAAAATATTTAACAGATTCTAAATAATTTTTTAAATTATAGCTTGAGATTCCTGCAATCTCATTAGCTGTTTGATCTTTTTTATTTAAATTTATTGATTTTTTTGCATATTTTAATGCTTCAAAAAAATTCTCTTTTTCTAGATAATATCTTGCAGCAAAATTAAACAAAAGATAAAACTCATGAATTTTTACTACTTTTTTTATAAGGCTTTCTAGCTTTTGTGGAAGGTATTTTTCATATAATTTTAAAAGCAGATATGCAAAGTATCTATTCTTGCTTTTTTTCCACTCTTTTTTTATTGAGTCTAAATCTTTTTCATTTAAAATTTTGGGAAGTTTATCATCTAAAATCGTTGGAATATTTACTAATTTATCAATTACCATAGCAGTATTATTTTTTTCATCTATGGGATTTTTTTCAAAATAATCAACAGATTTTAAAAACTCTAAATAAAATATTTTTTCATTTTTATAATCTTTTAAATTTTCATATATATAACCTTTCATATATAATAGATCAGGAAAATCATCTTTTTTATTAAGACCTTTATCTACATAAAAAAGTGCTTTTTTGAAATCCTCTTTTTTTATAAAAAGATCGGCTATATATACGAATATATATATACTAAAAAAATTATTTAATTTATTCTCATTCTTATCTAAAAGATTCTCTACTTCAACAATTTTATTTATTCCCTTTTCAATATATTTTTTTTCAAAACTCCCTAAAATTGCATAGGTTTGAAAAAGATAAAAAAGCTTAATAAAATACTCTTTAGAATCTTTTGGATAAATAGAGAGATCTTTATAAATTAGTTCAAGATTTCTTTTTGCTTTTTCTATCTGTGTTTTTAAATCTTCATATCCATAATGATTTATAAATAGATCTATTGCATAAGACTCTTTAACATTTAATACTTCATGTATATTTCCTGTCCAAAAAATATCATTTGATTTTCTATGCAAAAAAGCTTGTGTAGATATAGATTTTACATTACCATCTTTTCCAAAATTTTTTATATAAGTTGATATAACTTTTATATTTTTACCATTATTTAGTAAAGGAAAAACTTTTCTAAATTTTTCATACTCTTCTTCTTCCAATTCAAAATCGGCATCAAAATGCCAAATCCAATCTCCTTTACATTTGCTTATAGCAAAATTTCTTGCATCAGCAAAACCATTCCATTTATGCTCATATACTTCACATCCATAACTTTTTGCAATTTCTATAGTTTTATCAGTAGAACCTGTATCTACAACAATTATTTCAACAAATTTGTCTTTTAAGCTATCAAGCAGTCTTGGAAGATTTTTTTCTTCATTTTTAACAATAACCGCTGCTGAAATATTCAAAATATCAACCTTAAAATATTTTTTCTTTGAATTGCTCGACTTTCTTTAAATCATCCTCTCTATATAAATGAAGAGGTGGATAATAGGTATCAGCATAAAGTTCAAATCCTAAGGCTACTGCCCTAATACAAAAATGTCTATCTTCTCCCCAGAAGCTAAGATTATAAATTTTATCAAAAGATACTCCACAATTTATTGCTTTTTTTGAAATTAATGTACAAGCTCCTAATCCTCCGACACGATAAATACCAGGTTTTTTTAATTTTTCTATAAAATCCAAAACAGCTTTTAATTTCTCATCTTCATTAGCTTTTATTAACTCTGCTGGAAAAAGATTATATTCATCACATTGCCAAACTTGTGGAAGTTCAGGACCTTCTGGCGTCCATTTTGTCCAAAATACTTCAGAAATAATATCTTTATTAGCATTTATAAGATGAGATATAAGTTTTGGATGTATAAGCAAATCTGAATCAATAAGAAAAAGATAATCAAAACTATTCTCTCTTGCAAAATTAATTATTTCATTTTTATAATTAGCTACTTTCCATATAAGCTCATCATTCCATTGATGGTTAAAATTATCGCATATATACTTATCATTAGAGTAACCTTGTTTAATTATAATGAACTCTTTGTTTTTTTTATAAAATTTTTTCAATAATTTTTTACTTTCTAACAAATCGTTATCATCAATAAAATAATAAAAAATTTCATTATTATCTTTTTCAATTTTTGAAAGAAAATATAGAAATTCTTCAAGAATTTTTGGTTTTTGTTTTATTGGAGACCCAATTAAAATTTTCATATATTTTCCTCACTCAAAATCATTTCTATTTTCACACAACTATTAGGCATATTAAATCTTTTATAAAAATCTACATCTATATATTTTTCGGATTTTTTAATTCCTTTTAATAATTCATCTAATTCTTTAAATATTCCAAAGTTTTTAAATATTTTAAAATAATCAAAATAAAACCCTCTTATCTTTTCATACTCTTTTAAATCATAAGGATACAATAATATTGGGCGCTTTAAAATTGAATAATCAAAAATTAAAGAAGAGTAATCTGATATTAATATATCACTTATAAGTAAAAGTTCTTGAACATCATTATAATTACTTACATTTATTATATTATTAGAATCTATTTTACCAATATTATCCAAAGAAAGAGGATGAAGTCTTAATAAAAGAAAATAGTTTGGATATTTTTTTTCAAAATTTTCTATTATTTTAATAATTTTTTCTTTTTCATTATAGTACCCCTCTTTATCTCTAAATGTAGGTGCATATAAAACTATTTTTGAAAATTTTTTTGAATTATTGCCTAAAATTTTCTTTTTTAAATTTGATAAAAACTCTATATCTTGACCTTTATTAAATAAAATATCATTTCTTGGTAAACCAGTTACAAGAAGTTGCTCATTTCTAAAGTGACAACAACTTGTAAATGGTTTTTTTATATTTTCATGAGCTATACAAAACTTATCCCATTTTTCCCATGGAAGAGCTACTTTTTTATTTTCAAAATCATCTATCCATTTTTTATCTATTAAACTGTCAAATCCCATTTTTTTTAAAGGAGTACCGTGCCATAAATTGATTACTTGGGTTTGTTCATTTTTAAACATAAAGATATCATCAATATCATGAGTTATAAAATAATATTTTGCTTTTAAAAAATATTTTATACTATTTAAATCATTAGCAAAAATAACTGGATATATATCTTTGTATCTCTCATATTCATTTAAATCTTTTAATACATAATAAACTTTCTTTTGAGTATTATATAAATAGTGCAAAAAAAGATATTTTGTGTTTTCACTAAATTTTCCAGATCTTGTACTAAACAGATACAGATCTTCATCTATTTGGGAATTTATATATCTTTTAACAATTTTTTCTATTTTTCTGTTCATTTAAACTCTTCTACTATTTTTTTCAATACTTCAATAGATTCTTGAACTTTTGAAATATCAATATCAATAAGATATTTCAATTTATTTTTTAATTCTGTTGATGAAACATCTTTTGTTCTATCTAAATATATAACATCACAAAAATCTTTTAAAAAATCAAATTTTCCACTCCAATCATCACCCATAACCAATATATCAATTTTATATTTTTTAATATCTTCAATTTTTTGATCCCAACTTTTTTCTGGAATTACTTTATCTACATATTGAATTGATTTAACAATCTCTACTCTATCCTTATATGGAATAAATGAAAATTTTCCTTTTATTGCATTAAATTCATCAGTAGATACTCCAACTATCAACTCATCTCCTAAACTTTTTGCTCTTTTTAAAAGATTTAAATGACCTATATGGAACAGATCAAAAGTACCATATGTAATAACTCTTTTCATATCATATCCTAAAGAGATTTTTTTAAAAAATTTACTATTCTTAAACTTGCTTTACCATCCCCATATGGATTATTTGCCATATAAAAAATTTTTCTATTTTTTATAATTTTCTCTGCCTCTCTTACAATATCTTCTTTCTTTGTTCCAACTAATTTTACAAAGCCAGTTTCTAAAGCTTCAGGCCTTTCTGTAGTTTCTCTCATTAACAATACTGGTTTTTTCAAACTTGGAGCTTCTTCTTGAATACCTCCACTATCAGTAAGAATCATAAAACTTTTACTCATAAGATAAACAAATTCCGGATAATCTAAAGGTTTTAATAAATAGACATTTTTTATATCTTTTAAAATTTTATTTACAGGATTTTGAACATTTGGATTAAGATGTACAGGATATAAAATATTTATATTTTTATTTTTTAAAGCAATCTCTTTTATTGCATTACATATATTTTGAAATCCTCTACCAAAATTTTCTCTTCTATGTCCAGTTACTAAAATAAATTTTGATTTTAATACATCCTTTGGAATCTGTATAAAAAGGTTTGATTCAATCCTTTTTTTAAAATTTTTATCTTTCTCAATTTTATTTAAAATCATTAAAAGAGCATCAACTACACTATTTCCAGTTACTATTATATTCTCTTTTTTAATTCCTTCATTGATTAAATTTTCTTTTGCCTTTTTGGTAGGTGCAAAATGATATTTTGTCAAAATAGATGTCAATCTTCTATTTGCCTCTTCTGGCCAAGGAGAATAGATATTATATGTTCTTAAACCAGCTTCTACATGAGCTACATCAATTTTTTTATAAAAGCCAGCAAGTGTTACAGCAAATGTTGTAGTTGTATCACCATGTACAATAACTAAGTCTGGTTCAAACTCATTTAAAATATCTTTCATTTTTATTAAAATATTAGATGTTATGTCATACAGATCTTGATCTTGTTTCATGATATCTAAATCATAATCAGCTTTTATATTAAAAATTTTTAATACATTATCAAGCATTTCTCTATGCTGAGCTGTAATACATACCTTAACAATAAATTCATCATTTTTATTAAGCTCTTTAATTATAGGAGCCAATTTTATAGCTTCTGGTCTTGTACCAAATGTTACTAAGATTTTTTTCATATTTTTCCAAATCGATAAGTAAAATCTTTTTTTTAAATTTATTTTAGCTAAAATAAAAAGAAAAAAGGCTTATTATGCAAAAATTTTCTGCATGCATAATTGATATAAATAATCAGGATATTAAAAAAACTCTTGAATCTTTAGAAGAAAACAAAGATTATATATCAGAAATTATTTGCACTGGATCAAATAAAGAGTATGATAATATTAAATATTTAAATATAAATTCCAAAAATGAAGCGATCCATAGAAATGCATGTTTGAAAGAAGCAAAAAGTGAATATATTTTGTGGCTTGCACCAAATATTGAACTTGAAGATGAAACTTTAGAAGAGTTTAATGAAATTTTAGAAGAGTATGAAAATATTGATATCATATATCCAAATGAAGTGTTCATTGATGAAAATGAAGAGGAGAATATAAAAAATTTTAATGACTGGTATAAAAAAAATGATCAACTTATACAATCATTAACATTAGAAGATTATATACCAAATTTTGGTGTTGTTACTAAAAAATCAAAATTTTTAAATATTGGGGGATTTGAAGACAAATATAACGATTATTGTTTTTATGCAACTATTTATAAAAATATTAAAAATATTAATTTTAAACATTCAGATTTGAGCTTTATAAATCACTATATTTATGAAAGTTTCATTGATACGTCATATAGAAGTAAACTTCTAAGAGATATCTTAGAGATCTACAATTTAAAAGAGATATTTAATAATTTAAATTGGGAAAATGAAAACATTGCTATAGCTACTGCTTATACAATAATTGGAGATAAACTTTTTAACTATTATGATTATTTAAATGCCTCAAATTTTTATAGAAAAGCTCTTATAAGCTTTCATAATCAAGAAACATTAAGAAAATTAATAGAAACTTATTACCAAATGGGACTTTTTGATGAAGCACTAAAATTATTAGAAACTCAAGATGCAAATGAAAATATCAAAAAAGAGTTTATAGAAAAAATAGAAAATACAAAAAAGCTTATTCAAGAAATTGAAAAATCAGTTGAAGAAGGAAAAGCAGCGCAAATTTTAATATCAGCAAATGATATAACATCATTTTATCAAGGAGCTCCGATATATAATATTTTAGGAGTAGTATTTTTTATAAAAGCAGATCTTGAAAATGCATACAGGTTTTTTTATAAGGCTGCAACAATGAATCCTTTAGATAATGATATAATAAATAATCTTATTGATATTGCTAAAAAACTTGGATATGAAGATGATGTAATAGGCCTTTTTGATAGATTGACTAAATAAAGGATAAGTTTTGACTGAAACATTATCAAGATTTGAAACATTGAAATTAGCAGCACAGCACTGGACTCAAACAGATCTGACTTCTATATTGATTATAGTATTTTTTATATTAGGAGTTATGATCATACTTGTCGGCGGAATACTTTTACAAAAATTTTTAAAATCAAAAAATGTCCACAGCTATTTTTTTAATTACGCCAAAGAGAAAGGTTTAACAAACGAAGAAGCAAAATTACTTTGGGATTATTCTCAAAAAATGGGAAGAGATCCTCTTTTGGTTCTTGAATTCAAATCTCCATTTGAAAAAGTAGTTGATCTTTATATTAAAACTGACCCAAATCCAAAAGAAAATCTTGTACAAGATATGAGAAAAAAACTAGGATTTAATATTGTCTATAATTTTATTCCTTTGATGCTATCTAAAGATATAGAGATGTTTCAGAATGGCAAATTGATATTAAATGGTAAGCAAGCTTTTGATACTGCTTTATATGACAAAGATGAAAAATTTATGTATTGGTTATTGATAGATATAAAAAGTAGAGAAGGAATTGAACCAGGCGCTCCAGTTAAAATAACATTTTTAAGAAGGGGAGATGCAATATATAACTTTGAATCAACAATAGTAGATGTTATACAAGAAGGACATAATATTGTAATAAAAATTCCACATACTTTTGAAATGAATAGAATACAAAGAAGAGAATTTCCTAGAATAGAAACAGATCTTCCAGCTATGGTAGGTATAACAAAAATTGTCGATGGAAATGAAGAAATTATTTGGCATACTGGGAGAATTCTTGATATTAGTGCCAGTGGTGCAAAATTTTGTGTTCCTGTTGAGGAAAAAAATAGTATAAAATTTTCAATAGGTGAAAATATATTGGTTAAATTTGAACTAAATGGTGAAAAATATGAAATAGAGGCAAACGTTGAAAATAAAGATGAAAGAGAAATCTCCTTATGTTATGGATTGAAATTTAAAAATATTAAAGACAAGGTAAAAGATAAAATATTTGAATATGTACAAAAAGAGCAAAGAAAAATGGCTAAACTTGCTAGGATGCAAAAATAGATGAAAAAAGATATATATTTACGTAAGAAAAGTTATGAAATAAATACTCTAAAAAGTGAGATAAAAGAGATTCAAGAAAAGATTGACATTATTGAAAAAGATATAGTTAGGAAAAAAAATCTATATAAAAAAAGAGAAAAAGAAAATTTTGATGACAGTATGTCCTTATTGACAAAAGAGCTTTTTTTAAATTCATTGTTAAAAGAGATAAATGAACTAAGTATAAAAAAAGATCGAATTGAAGAAATTTTAAACTATAAAAAAAATATTTTATCTACTCTTTTAGGTGAAAAAAAAGCGTATGAAAGTTTTATTGAAAAAAAAGAGATAAAAGAAGAAAAAAAAGAAAACGAAAAAGAAAACAGGCTAGCAAATGAGATTTATATTCGTAAGCATTATAATAGTTAATTTTTTTACAATACAGATATTTGCACAAGCAGAAAAAAAAGAGATAGAAATTGAAATAAAAAAGCTTGAAGCTTTAAAAAAAGATGTTGAATTAAAAATCAAAAAAAACGAAAAAATTCTGGAAGAGATAAAAAAAGAACAAAAAAAATTAAATATTGCTAAAAAAGAACTTGAAAAATTACAAAAAGAGCTTAATAAAGAGAGATACAAAAAACTTGCCAAAGCTTTTGAAGGGATGGAGCCTGAAATGGCTGGAGAAAAACTTTCAAAAATTGATGATCCTGCAAAAGCTGCTTATATTTTATATAATATGAAGGCAAAAAGTGCTGGCGAAGCTTTAAACTATGTAGATCCAAAAAGAGTAAGTGAAATAGTAAAAATTTTAACAAGTTTAAAAAAACAAAATGAAAAATAATATTTTAAAAATAGTAGTTTTTCTTTCTATATATATTCTTTCAAACATATCTTTATATTACTATTTCAATAATGATAAAAATAACAGAATTTCTATATATTTTATTCAAAAGGTACAAAAACTTTTTTCAGAATATAAAGCTACCAAAAATGGCTTTAAAATGCTAAGTGATTTTGTTTATGACAATATTTCTCAAAATAAAGATCTTTTAAATCTCATATATACCCTTAAAAATTCTAAAACAGATAAAAAAAAGGAAATAAGAAAAAAAATATATAAAAATTTGCTAAATTTTTATAATCTTTTAAAAAAATATAAAATTTATTATATGACCTTATATTATCCAGATGGAAAAGTATTTTTAAGAATGCATCAACCATATAGATTTGGAGATTCTTTATATTCAAAAAATAGTTTTAAATTTATAAATAATCCATCTTTATTACTTGCTGAAATAGAAACTGGAATAATCTATAATTATCCTCTGTTTTTAAATAATAAACTTATTGCAAATATGAAAATTTCAATATCTTATGATGTATTAAAACAGGAATTAACAAAACTTTTCAATAGTGATTATGAATATATTCTGCATAAAGATTTTATCTCAAATAGTACATTAAGAACAGGTCAAAAACTTTTTATTCAAAGTGATATAAATGAAAACTTCTTTTATGAAGAGAGCTCAATAAAAAGAGATAGGTCAAGAGTCACAAATAAGATTATTCATAAAATAAATCTCAAACTAAAAAATAAAATTTCTAATAAGCTAAATCTTAAAAAAAATTTTGCTGTTGCGGTAAAAATAGATGGTAAATATTATATTGTTACATTTTTAACTATTTCACCATATCAAAAAATTGCTAAAAATATTGGTTATTTAATCTCTTATGAACAAGACGATACATTTGAAATCTTTAATAATGTATTTTGGCACAATATAATATTAGGTAATGTTATAATTGTTTTGATTCTTCTTTTTATCTTCTACTTTTTAAGAATTAATGAAAGATTGAAACTTATTGCTGCTACCGATAAATTAACCGGCTTATTTAATAGAAATAAATTTTATGAAATAGCAAATATAGAAATAGAAAGAGCAAATAGATATAATAGGCCGTTATCATTAATAATATTTGATATAGATTTTTTCAAAAGAATAAATGATAGATATGGTCATAATATTGGAGATTATGTTTTAAAAACACTTTCATCTATAATAAAAAAGAATACTAGAAAAAGTGATTATATTTTTAGATGGGGAGGAGAGGAATTTATTATTTTGACTCCCGAAACTGATATTTTAGGAGCTAAAAAACTTGCAGAAAAGCTAAGAAAAGCAGTTGAAAATTTTGAATTTGATACAGTAAAATATGTAACTATTAGTTTAGGGGTTGCACAATACAATAAAAAAATTGATAAAGATATTGATTCTTTAATAAAAAGAGCAGATGATGCCCTTTATAGATCTAAAGAGTCTGGTAGAAACATGGTTACAATATATGAGGTTAATTAATGGCTAAAGACCCAAGTAAAACAGAAAAGGCCACCCCCCGTAGGCGAGAAAAAGCAAGAGAAGAGGGCCAAGTTGCAAAAAGTCAAGATATTCCTATTTCAGCATCATTATTAGTAATTTTTCTTTTTTTAATTTTTTACTTTCCTTTTGCATACGATAAGCTTTATTCATATTTTACTTATATATTTTCAAATCCAATACATCTTTTAATAAGTCAAAATAAAATTACACTTCAAGAGACATTCAAAATTTTAGCAATTTTAATATTGCCTCCATTCTTGACTCTTTTACTTGTAGGTTTTATATCAAATGTTGCTCAATTTGGATTTTTATTTACACTTAAACCTTTAACACCAAAACTTGATAAATTAAATCCTATATCTGGATTGCAAAGACTATTTTCTTTAAAAACTCTTTTTGAACTTTTAAAAAATCTTTTAAAACTTACAGTTGCAACAATTGTAGCTTATTATTTAGTTAAATCACTTTTAGAAGATGTTTTTAAATTTTCATCAGTACCAGTAAATCAAGATTTTTATTTTTTAATAAAATATACTCTTATAATGATTTTAGCCTTTGCCATTTTATCTATACCTATTTCTGTAATTGATTATTTTTTTAGAAAACATGAATATGAAGAAAATATAAAAATGAGTAAGCATGAAGTTAAAGAGGAACAAAAACTATATGAAGGAAATCCACAGATAAAATCTGCCATAAGAAAAAAACAAAGAGAGATGAGTCTAACAAGAATGATGGCAGAAGTGGCAAAAGCAGATATAGTTATCACAAACCCAACCCATTATGCTGTTGCTCTTTCATATAAAAAAGGGCAGATGCAGGCACCAAAAGTAGTTGCAAAAGGAAAAGACAATATTGCACTGAAAATAAAAGAAAAAGCTAAAGAGTTAAATATTCCAATTGAAGAAAATCCACCATTAGCAAGAAGCCTTTATGAGTCGTGTGAAATAGGTGATTTTATACCAGAAAATCTTTATAAAGCTATAGCAAAAATTTTAGCAAAAATCTATATGAAAAAATCTAAAAAATTTTAAAATCCAAGCATTTTTACAAATCCTATATAATCTTCTCCCAATCTTTGAATTAAAGTAACAATTGTATAAATAATAACACTTGCTCCAAAAGCCAGTGAAGCTAAACCTACAAAAATTTGCATCGGTAAACCTACAATAAAAACATTAATCTGAGGAATTAGTCTATTAACAAGAGCTAAAGCTACATTTATTAAAAAAAGTATCAATGCAAATGGAAAAGCAATTTGGATACCTAATATAAAAATATAAGAAGATTTTTCAATAATAAACTGCCAAATATTTTCATTTATAATTAATTTATCTAAAGGAAAATATTCAAAACTCATAATTAAAGATCCAAGAATATAGTGATATGCATCAGTAATAAAAAAAATAAGATAAAAAAGAAGTATGAAAAATCTATTTAATACAGAAATCTGACCAAATGTTGGATCAAATACATTTACAACAGTCAATCCCATAAAATAGCTTATAATTTCTGCAGCATATGAAAAAGCTGATATAAATATATTTACAAGCAGTCCTAAAGAAAAACCTATAAACAGCTCCTTTATTATTAAAAATAGTAAATTTAAGACTGAAAAATTTACCATATCAATTGACATATTAGTAAAAGTAGATATATAAAATGAGAGCATTAATACAAGAAGTATCTTAATATTGATAGGTACCATAGAAGTATTTAATAGTGGAAAACTTAAAAAAATAGCAATAACTCTTGTTAAAATCAATCCTATCTCAATTGCATCTTTTGGCGTAAGTAGTGGATTCATTGCAATATTGTTAATAGATTATGAAATGTCTCTTTAAAATATTCTGTTAACATTATAAACATCCATGAACCAAATATTATCATAGCTCCAACTGTTGCAATAATTTTTGGAATAAATGTAATTGTCATTTCATGAATTTGTGTTGCTGCTTGAAATATACTTATTAAAAGCCCTACTATAAAAGCTGTTAGAAGTACAGGACCACCAACCATTAATGCAACTTTCAACATCTGTTCAACTAAAGTAATTGCTTGATCCACACTCATTTATAACTCACTATTAAAGCTTTTATCAAAAGTTCCCATCCATCAGCTAAAACAAATAAAATCAATTTAAATGGTAAACTAATCATCATAGGGGGTATCATCATCATACCCATTGACATTAAAATACTTGCAACTAAAAGATCTATAACTAAAAATGGAAGAAAAATTACAAATACTACTTCAAAAGCAACTTTTATCTCACTTACTAAAAATGCAGGAATTAAAGTTATTATATCCAATTCACTTGAATTTTTCGGTCTCTTTTTTGATAAATCTATAAAAAGTTTTAAATCTTCTTTTCTTGTGTTTTTTATCAAAAACTCTTTTATTGGCTTTTTAGCATTATTAATAGCTTCTATATCATTAATCTCTTTATTCATATAAGGAGTTATAGCATTTTTATTTATCTCAAAAAAAACCGGTTTCATAATAAAAAAAGTTAAAAACAGAGATAGAGCAATAATTACTTGATTTGGAGGAGATTGAGGAATACCTAAAGCGTGGCGTAAAAGTGAAAGTACTATAACTATTCTTGTAAAAGATGTAACTGTTATTAAAATTGCAGGGGCAAGAGATAAAATAGTTATCAAAAATAGAATTTTTAATGTTATATCAATATTTTTTAGCTGATTTATGGTATCTTCAACTACTCCAGCCTGTAAAAAGTTGGGTATAAATAGTAAAATAAAAAAAATAAAAAAAACTCTTTTTTTATCAAATTTTTTAACCATTTTTATTATCTTTATTCAAATTATCAAAATCTTTTTTTTGCCACTCTTTTATTTTTGATATTCCCTTTTCATCTACCGATAATAAAAATATAAAATCCCCAACCTCTACTATTTGCAATGAACTGTTTTTTGAAAGATAGATTGATTCTAGGACTTTTATATTTTTCCCAGCTTTAGGAACAAATTTAAACCCTGATTTTTTTATATAATAATAGAAAGAATAGATTAAAACTATAATAATTGAAAAAGATGCTAAAAATTTGATAATCTCACTGTTTTCAAGCAAGATCAATTATCCTTACACCATATTTATCATTTGCAATTACCATTTCTCCAACTGCAAAAGTTTGACTATTTATATGTATTTTTATATATCCATCTAGATTAGTATCAAGTTCAATAATATCACCCTCTTTTAAAGAGACAATTTCAAGTAGCATTTTGCTTGTTTTTCCAACACTTG
Source organism: Nitrosophilus kaiyonis (assembly GCF_027943725.1). Classification (NCBI taxonomy): domain Bacteria; kingdom Pseudomonadati; phylum Campylobacterota; class Epsilonproteobacteria; order Nautiliales; family Nitratiruptoraceae; genus Nitrosophilus; species Nitrosophilus kaiyonis. The sequence goes on from NZ_AP025696.1 coordinate 16,667, forward strand.
CACGTATCTTTAATTTTACATCATTTAAAAAATCAAGATCTAATGGAGAAACTTCATTCTCTTCAATTTTTTTATTGTTTTCCAAAACTTCTCCTAATTAAGCTGTTTGAATTACAAAATCTGTAAAATAGACATTCTTAACACCACCAATTGGTAAAATCGCATTTATTCTTTTAATAATCTCCTCTTTTAATTTTTCTATTCCTTCAGCAGATTTTAATTCATTAGAGCTTTTTGTAAAAAGCAGTGTTGTTATAGCATCCTTTATTTGAGGTAATCTTTTTTCAAGTTCAGCTTTAATCTTTTCATCTTGAACTTCTAAAACAACAGATATTTTTAAATATCTATCTGCATCTCTATCTTGAAGATTTACTATAAAGGTTCCAACATCAAACTGTATACCAAGCTCTTCAACATTTTTTATCTCTTCTACAATTTTTTCAGCTTTTTTCTCTTTTTTCTGTTCCTCTTTTTGCTTATCTAAAACCAAAAATTTGTATGCTGCTCCCCCACCTGCACCTAAAAGTATCAAAACCAATAGCAATATAATTATTAATTTCTTTTTACCGCCTTTTTTCTCTTCAACTTCTTGCTCTTTAGCCTCTTCAGCCATCTATTCCCTTTATAATTTAAATATTAGATATAAAATAAGCAAAAAATTATCTCATATCTAATATTTAAAATAGATAAAAGGGATTAAATCCCTTTTATTTTATCTTTTTATATCCATTGTTGTTTGCAGTATCTGGTCTGAAGTAGTTATTGTTTTTGCATTGGCTTGATATGCTCTTTGTGCAGTAATTAGATTAATAAACTCTTGTGAAATATCAACATTACTCATCTCAAGCATACCACTTCTTATTTTACTTATAACACCACCAGGAACAATAATAGGAGTAAATGTTTGTTGATTTGGAAGATATAAGCTATCACCTTTTCTAACCAACATCTCTTTATCTTTAAATGTTGCTATTGCAAGTCTTGCTATATCTTTAACTTGTCCATTTGTATAGGTAGCTTTGATAACCCCTTCTTCACTAACAGATATGCTCATTAAATCACCTTTTCCGCTACCATTTTGTTGAGCATAAAATATAAAATCACTATCAAGTTGTGTTAAATTTACAAAATTTTCTGAAATTTGCGTATCAACTGCGCCAGTATTTAAAAATCTACTATCATCTCTTGAATAGTTAATTACTGCTGTTTGGATATTTTTCAGATCTGTTATAGATGCTGTTGTTGTATCACTAAAGTCTTGGTAAGAAATTGCCAATGTAGTCCCACTATTTCCATCCCCAGCTGCACCTATAATAGTGATTTTTCCATCATCATAACTTATACTTCCTTTAATTTCACCTGTGTTTATATCTACAATATTTCCTGAACCATCATCATTCCATTCTACACTATTACCATTATGGTCTTGTGTAATATGAACGGTACCAGGTAATACAGGAGTATTGGCTACAGAAAATACACCATCATCATTATTTTCTGTCGCATTACCACTATTATCATTCGGTATTGATACATATTGACCAGAGGTTAGCTCGCCTTTACCATTAAAAGTCAATTCAATCGAAGAATAATTATTTGATCCATCTGAATACAATACTGCTCTATCATCAAGTTGAGTATATACTCTCCATGTATTAATACCAGTTTTTGCAAAATAGTGTTTTAAAATATGTGCTGTTCCTAAACTATCATAAGTAGTTATAGTATTTACATAATGGTAAGTTGTTGCATCACTAGGATCAAAAGTTGCAGAAATTGCATCTACACTTGAATCAAGATTTGCTGGGTTTTCAAATTTTATTTGATCAGTATTTCTTGGCTCTATAGAGTTTGGTATATTTAAATGTCCCATAGCTCCAGCTATATTTCCTGCATCATCAAGGGCCCACCCTTGAAGTTTATATCCATTTTGATTAATAACATCTCCATTTGCATCAATTCTAAAATCCCCGGCTCTTGTATAATAAACTAAATCTGCAGCAGGATTTTTTACCATAAAAAATCCTTCACCATCAAGAGCTAAAGATAATGGCTGATTTGTTGCTTTGAAAGTTCCTTGAGAAAAATCTTTAACAGTTGATGCCACAAAAGAGCCTCCACCTATTTCTTTATTTTTAGGTACTCCACTTGTAGAATATGTAGTAAGTGAATTTGAAATCAAATCTTGAAAATTAACTCTTTCTTGTTTAAATCCTGTTGTATTAACATTAGCTATATTATCACTTATAACAGATAACCAAGTTTTATTTGCATTTAATCCGGTATTTCCTGTATAAAAAGATTGTAACATTTTATCCTCCTATTTTAACTATATCATTCAATTCCAATGATCCTTGTGCATAAAGCAGTTTTATTGTGTTATCATATTTTTCTACACCACTTATTTTTGCAGTTGAATAAATTGAAGTTTTTACATCTTCTCCTGAATTTTTAGCAATAATACTTATATTATAATATCCATCATCAATATTTTCCACAAACTCTATTTTTTTCTTTGAACCAGGTTTAATATCTTTAAATTCTTGCTGATCTATAACATTACCATTTTTATCATATAGATATACATTTACAATATCAGCAGGCTCTTTCACTTCAAATTCTATTTGTGATTTTCCATTTTCAAAATATGTCTTATTTCCCAAATATTCTACTTTTTCTCCTATAAGATTTGCAGCTTTTAAAAGCATTTCATCACTACTACTTATTTTATTTACTGCATTTTCAAAATTATTCATTACTTCTAATTCTCTAAGTTTCACAGTATTATCTATAAATTTTGAAATATCTTGAGCCTCAAAAGGATCCTGATATTTAAAAGTTGCTAAAAGAACCTTTAAAAAATCTTCTTGATTCATTTTTGAATTATCAAAATTTGCATCTACAATTTTTAAGTATTTGCCAGAAAAACCTTTAATAGTATCAATAGGCGAAGTCATTAATAACACCTTTTTTAAATGTCAATTTTGGGGATTATTTACTTATTTTATCTAAAGAAAATTAAATAAATCTAAAGAATATACCTATTTATGGAGATTTTTATAAATTTATATCGATTTTTGAAACAATTTCTTTTAATTTTTCAAAACTATCTTTTAAGTTAACTTTTTCATTAACATTTTGTCTAAGATAATCTTCCCAAATTGGATGTAATCTTATTGCAATATCTATTTTTTGTGAAGTCCCCATTTTATAAAGTCCAAGATTTATCATCTCTTCAGAATCTCTATAAATTGATTCAAGTTTTATATATTTAGATTGCATTTCCAAAATATCTTCGCTTACAATTTGTGGTGTAAGCCTACTTATACTTTTTAGTACATCTATTGCTGGGAAAATTCTTTTTTGTGCTAAACTTCTAGATAATAATATATGGCCATCTAAAAAACCTACAGCTGCATCTGCAACTGGATCCATAGATACATCATCACCTTCAACTAAAACAGTATAAATTCCAGTTATACTTCCTTTTCCTGAAAAAGTTCCAGCCTGTTCTATTATTTTTGGTAATAAAGAAAAAACTGAAGGTGTATATCCTTTTGATGTAGGAGGCTCACCAATAGCCAATCCTATCTCTCTTTGAGCCATAGCAAGCCTTGTTAAAGAGTCTACCATAAATAAAACATCTTTTCCGCTATTTGAAAAATAGTTAGCAATTGCAATTGCAGAGTAAACTGCTCTAATTTTTGCAAGTGGAGTTTGATCAGAGGTTGCAACTACAACTACTGATTTTTTAAGTCCCTCTTCACCCAAATTATCTTCTATAAACTCTCTTACTTCCCTTCCTCTTTCTCCAATTAATGCAATAACATTAACATCTGTTTCAGTAAATCTTGAAATCATACCAAGAAGGGTACTTTTCCCTATTCCAGCACCAGCAAAAATACCAATTCTTTGCCCTTTTCCAACTGTCAAAAGGCCGTTTATACTTCTTATACCCATATCAAGAGGCTCTTTTATTCTGCCTCTTTTTAAAGGATTTATAGGATCATTTTTTAAATAGTAATAATTTACATAATCAATTTTTTCTCTGTTTAAGGGATTGCCAAATGGATCAATTACACTCCCTAAAAGATCTTCTCCAACTCCTATATTAATAGGTTCAAGTCTTGCTTCTACAAAACTTCCTACTTTTACACCTCTTGTATCATCATATGCCATAAGAAGAGTTTTGTGGTCTTTAAATCCAACAATTTCAGCTTCAATTCCATTCTCAAATACACAAGAATCACCAATAGAAACTTTAGGCAATATTGCTTCAATTATAGGTCCGCTTACACCTACAATTTTCCCTTTGACTTTATATTTAGGTAAACTTTTTAGTCTCTCTTTTAATTTCATCTTTTAATACTTCTATTTTTTCTTTAAATCTGTTTTCTAATTTAAAATCATAAAACTCTATTACATAATCTCCGTTTTTAAGATTATCATCTTTTTCAATTTTAATATTTGTAAAACTTTTATTAATCTCATCATATATAGTTGGAGATACTTTTATCTCAATTGGTATTGATTCTTTAAATTCTAGTATTGTCTGGGTAATTGCATCTTTAATAATATCTTTATTTGAATTTTGAATATATAAAAATTCTAATATCTCTTCTAAATTATCTAATAAAATATTACTTAAATCAGTTAAATATTGATCAATTTTCTCTTTTAAATCTTTTTCAATATATCTGTATTTTTGACTGATGTTATTAATCTCTTGTTCTTTCTCTTTTTCAACTTTTTCTTTTAAATCTTTTAAAATATTTTGAAACTCTTCATCTTTTTTTTTGACTGCTTCTTTAAATCCCTTTTCAAAATACTCTTTTTTTGTCTCTTCTAATTTTTTTCTATAATTTTCTTCAAGCTCCAAAATTTTTTCTTGATAAAACTCTTCAACTTCTTTTGGAGTAATCTCTTCTTGATTTTTTCTACTTTTTAAAATATTTATATCTTTTAATTTCCCAAAATCATCTAAATTAAGCATTATTTTTCTTCTTTTATCCATTTACTAATCATATTAGCGATAAGTTCTGGATTTTCATCTACCATTTGTAAAATCTTTTGATATGCTGGTTCAGCTTCTAAATTTAATATTTCACTCTCTTTTTCATGAAGTTTTTCCATACTCTTCATTGATTCAGCTAAGGCTTTTTCCTCCGCAAGTTTAGCAGCTTTTTTTGCCTTTGAAGCTTTTATCGCAAAAATAATTAATAACACAAATAGCACTAAAGCCAGCCCACCAATAACTAAAAGAAGAGCCATATCTTTTTTAGATAAAACTTCTGTTTCAATTTCAACTGTTTTTGGTGCTTCAAAAGGCACACTAACAACAGTAACTACATCTCCTCTTTTTGGATCAAATCCAACAGCACTTTTAATAAGTTCTTCATAAGAAGCAAGTTCTTCTTTACTTCTTGGCACAAATTGTTTAATTTCTGTACCATTTGAATCTTTTTTTGTTATATATTTTCCATCAACAAGAACTCCAACACTTATTTTTTTAATTTTAAAAATATTTTTTTGTGTCTGAATTAACGATTTTGATACGTTATAGTTAGTTGTAACATCTTTTTTACTTCTATCTTTTGTAATATTTTTCAAATTTGATGTATTTATAACTGGAGGTACATTTGTTGGGGTTCCAGGTGCACCCTGCTCTTTTGGTTTATAGCCTTTTTCTTTTTCTTGAATCTTTCTCTCACTTACTACTGCAACTTTTTCTGGATCATAAACTTCATCTTGCTGATTTATTTTTGCCGTTTCTATATCAACAGTTGCTCTCACAACAACATTTTGAGGACCAATAGCTCTAGCTAGCATTGATTGAATTCTTTTTTCTAAATCTTTTTCAATTTTTTTCTTTACATCTACTGTTTCTAAAAATTTTCCATTTTCATTTTCTGCAAGTTTATCAGATAACACTCTTCCAAGATTATCTACAACTGTAACATTTTCGGGCTTTAATTTTGGTACAGCATGAGATACCAAAAAAACTATTGATTTAATTTGTTCTTTCGTTAAATCTCTTCCCGGCCACAATTTTATTACAACTGATGCTTTTGCCTCATCCTCTTCTCTAGCAAATATAGAAGTTTGTGGGAGAGCTATATTTACTTTAGCATTTTGAACAGCATCAAGCTGCTTTATTGTTCTTGTTAATTCTCCTTCTATAGCTCTTATATAATTAATATTTTCTTGAAAATGAGTAGCACCCATTTTAGGCTCTTCAAATATCTCAAAGCCAACTACTTTTGATGAAGGCAAACCTTTTGCAGCAAGCTTCAATCTTACATCATATATCTTTTTTTCTGGGACCAATATAATTGAACCATCACCTTCTATTTTATAGGGAATTCTCTCCTCTTGTAAAACACTTAATATGCTTCCAGCATCATCAGGACTTAAATTAGTATATAAAACACCATAATCTTCTTTTGAAACATTTTTTAAAACAATTATAGAAAGTAATACAATAATAGCAGCAAAACCAAGCCCTATTAAAAGATTTTTTAAAAATTTTTCACTTTTTGTAAATTCAATTATTTTTTTACCTAACTCATTTATATCAAAAGCCAATTAATTATCTCCTATACCTGCATTCTCATAATATCTTGATAACTCTCTAGAGCCTTATTTCTTATCTCTGTAATTAATCTCAAAGAGATATCAGCTTTTTCTATTTTATACATTAACTCTTCAAGATTCTTAACATCACCGCTAATCAACTTCTCTTCAGCAACTCCAGCCTCTTTTAAATCACTATTAACTTTTCCAATAAAATCTTTTAAAATTTCATCAAAACCTTTAATATCTTCTTTTTTTTGATTTTCTATCTTATCAAATGGTACAAAATCATTCGAAATTGAGTGAACTTTCATAGATCACCTCACACTTTTATTATTTCTAAAGATTTTAAAAGCATATCTTTATGAGTATTAAAAGCAGTAATATTTGCTTCATATGTTCTCATAGCCGATATCATATCAACCATCTCTCTCATTGGATCTATATTTGGCAGCTTAACAAATCCATTCTTATCTGCTAAAGGATTTGTAGGATCATATTTTAATTTAAAAGGGGCAGGATCTTCAATAACTTTTTTAATATGAACTTTTGCTAAAGGAATATTCTTATATTTTTCACTCTCTTGTTCATAAATTGCTTCAAAAACTGGGATTTTTCTCTTATATGGAAGACCATCTTTATCTTTTGTACTATTAATATTAGCTAAATTGCTTGATATTATATCCATTCTTGCTTTTTGTGCTGACATACCTGTTGTTGCGATTTCAAGACCTTTAAATAGCATTTTTATCTCCCACTAATAGATAATTTAAGTTTTGAAAACTCTTTTTTCATTGCTTCAACTGCTGATTTATACATTATTGAACTCTCAGCAAGTTTTGCAAGCTCTTTTTGTATATCAACCATATTTTCATCATATCCTTGATATCTTCCCTCAGTAATAAGCTTTTTTTCCATTTTATTATTAGATTTTGGATCTATATGTTTTGGATCTGTTTTTTTCAATTCAATTTGATCATCTAAAATTTTTTCAAATACTAAATCTTTAGGTTTAAAACCTGGAGTATCTGCATTAGCTATATTGCTTTGAATAACTTTTGTTCTATCAAGATAGAAGGAGGCTGTTTTTGAGAGCATTTGCGTTTTTTGAAACATTTCACTCATTTTCGATCCTTAATCTAAGTAGCTCAGATTCATATATATTTTTTGCAATTTTTGACCAATTTTCATTACAATCTTTTATTTTATTAATTATCTCTTTTGCATAATTCATTTTACCAGTTCTTATATAAGAAATGGCTAATAAAGAATCAATATAACAACTATCTTTTAAATTTTTAGAAATAGGTTCTAATATATTTATTAAATATGTGTATTTTGACTCATTTATAAGCTTTTCAGAATATGCCTTAACAAATTTCTTAACAATCTCATCCTTTTCAAATCTTTTTGCTATCTCTTTTGAATATCTTTTTATAAACTCAATGGAGTCGCCTGATTTACTCTTAATTTGAGCAAATTTATAAATTATTAAAGATTCAAAATCTCCATATCCACAATATTTTTTGCAACTTCTCATACTGTTTAAACAAATATTATCAAAATTTTCTTTCATAATGCAATTTTTACTAAAAAGTTTGAAATATTTACAATCTTTTTTATTTATTTTATTTAAAACTTTTATGCTTTTATCAAAATCTCTACTCTCATATAAAGCCTGAGCCAATTTAAATCTATTCTCATCATTTTTCCATCTGTTAAGAATATATTCAAGCAAATCAACTCTTTTGCTATTTTCTTTACAAAATTTCAAATCATTTGCTATTTTTAATAATACCTCTTGAGAAAAAAGAGATTTAAAAAATTTTTCATTTGAGCCATAAAGTTTACACATTTTTTTTGATTCAAGTACAAGAAGATAGCTACTCCATAAATCTTTTATATACTCTTTTTGCTCATAATTTAATCTATCTACTGAAATTAAAGATAATTCCCATCCCAAACGTTTAAAAAGTTTATCACTTCCTATTTCAAAAACAATAACGCCAAAATTTCCCAATGCAAATCTACCTATATAATTCGTTCTATTTTTTACAAGTGTTTTAACAACAAATCCATCTGGATCTTTTATAAACTCTGCTTCTTTCATAATATTTTTTAATTTTTCTTTTAGAGTTTCATCTCTAATAATAAGCGAAATTAGTTTTAATTTAGCTACTGTTGCCTCTTTTGATTTTGGATATTTAGAAATCAACTGATAATAGTAGTTAGTAGCGCTTTTTATATCCCCTTTTCTAAGCCCAATATCACCCATTCTTAAAAGAGCTTTTTTTAAAACTTCCCTATTTTTAATAAGATTTAATATTCTTCTAAAAAGCTGCTCAGCAAATTTGATATTACCCATTCTATAAGCTGTTTCAGCCACTAAATAGTAATACTGTGGATTATCAATTAGATAAGATTCAAAATCTCTATAAGTTTTCAGAAAATATTTAAATGCATCTTTATATTTTTCATCTACAAAAAGCTGCATTCCTCTTAAAAAAAGGATCTCTTTTTTCTGCTCTTTTTTCAGATTTTCCACATTTAATAAAACCATATATTTTGTAACAAGATCAAGTTTATGAAGCCAAACTGCAACTCTTAATATCGCTATAACACTTTTTATCTGTTCATTTTCTTTTTTTGTTTTAAAAAGAGATATCTTATAATTTGCCAAAGCTTTCTCATAAAACTCTAAAGTTTCATAAATATTTGCTTTTGTATAATAATAATCCCAATCAAGATTTTCCTCTTTTGCTGCATAAAGATTTAAATAGGAATCTGCAGTCCATAAATATTTTTTTATTCCTGTTCTTTTTGCTATTTGTAGATAAACTTTACCAAGCATTAATAGGCTTTTTTTATAATAAGGGGATTTTGGATTTTTTAAAATTTTTAAAAACTCATCTAAAGCTTCATAATAAGAGCCATATCTATAGTCTTTGACAGCATTTTTAAAAACAAACTCTTCTAATTTAGTTTTTTCTTTTATCGATATATTATTTTCATAAGATTTTGAACTATTTTTCTCAAGCGAAGCAAAAGAAGGATAAATGAAAACAAATAGAATAAAAAATAGAAAAATTTTATGCCAAAACATCTATCTTGCTTTGGACTCTTTTATTTTTTACTAAATTTTTTGAAGAATCTATATATACTCTTTTTTCTTTGTCTTTTATAACCAAATTGAAATTTTTATAACCGCTCTCTTTTAAAATATTTCTTATCTCATTTTCAAGTCCATTTACCAATAAAATAGAGTTATTAGTAGATAGATTTAGAGTTAAAAAGCGGCTTTTTATTGTAGCATTAACAATTAAATCATTTAATCTAAATGAAAAACTATTTTTATTATTTATATCTTTAAAGTTTTTTTCATCAAATTGGTCTTTAAAATTTTGTAAATCATTAGCATTTTGTTCATTATGTTCATTTGATGAAAAATTGTTATTATTGTGGGTATTTTTATTTAATTCTTCAATATTATTGTCACTATTTAAAACCTCAATTTCAATATCCTCTTTAATCTCTTTTTGTATATTCTTTTTATCTTTAACTGTTTCTATATTGTTATAATTAACAACTCTTTCATCATTTATTAAATCATATTTTGTTTCATCTATATTTTTATATTTTTCTGTTTTTTGAATATTTATCTTAGAAATCTCTTTTTTAAAATCTTCTTTTAAATTTCTGTTGATTGTTTTTTTACTATTTTTATAATTGATTTCTATTTTTTGATGATTTTCTAATTTATCTAAATCTTTAAAATTTATTATATTCCTATCTTCATAATTCTTTTCAGCTAAATTTTTATGAGTAGATTTATTATCTATTTTTGATGAGGTAGTAATAACTTTTTTTATTTCAATAAAACTGTTTTTAGTAAGATTATTTATTTTACTCTTTTTATCTTCTGCTTTAATATTTTCAATTATTTTTTTATTTTTTGTTATCTTTACATTTTCATTATTTATATTTTTAACAGAATCGTTTATATAATATTTAACTTTAATTTCATTTGTTAGATTAGTATTAGTATTTAAATTGGTTTGTCTATTTTCTAAAATAGATAGTTTATTAAAAGATTTATTTTTTTTGCTGTGTACTACGGTTTTATCTTTTTTTGTTTTACTATTTATTTCAATATTTTTAGATATTTTTTGTATCTCTAAATTATTTATATTATGAGATATATTATCTAAAATTTTTAAATTTTTATCACTTAATTTTTGGTTTTTTTCAAAATGCTCTTTTTTTTGAATATATTTCTTTTCAAAAAAATTTAAAGCTATCTCACTATTTATTCTTTTTTCAATATTTTTATTTAGTATAGAAAATTTATTAATTTTCTTAGTTTTAATATTTGGAAAAATTATAAAAGAGTTTTGTTTATCACTTTTTATATTTTTTTTATAAAAATTTATATTTTCTTTTTTTGAAAAAATAATTTGTGGTTTTTTTATAAAATTTTTATCTTTTGTTTTTAAAAAACTGTCAAATTTTATATTCTTATCCTCTTTTAAAAACATTTCATTTAAAATATTTTCAAAAGAGGATATGTTTTTATTTATATTTTTAGTAGTGGCAAATGGATTATGGTTATTTTCTTGTTTTATATTTAAACCAAGCAAAATATCTAAAAAATTCATATCTGCTCCGCTTTTGACAAAATCTTTTTTATCTTTAAAATTGCTTGAGATTTTAGTTGTGAAACCCTTGATTGAGAAATATTCAAAATCTCTGATATCTCTTTTGGCTCCTTTTCTTCAAAATAGAAAAGCTGCAGTGCCAGCCTCTCTTTTTCATTTAATAATTCCATTGCTTCCAATAAAATTGTTCTCATTTCAGAATTTATTGCATGCTCTTCTGGACTAATATCCTCAGAAATCAAAATATCTTTAAGCTGCAAATTTCCATCTTCACTGCTTAAAGCCTTCTCCATACTAAGCATTATAGCCAAATTTGACAAAGGAATAGCTTTATTTGGATTTTCCTCTTTCTCTTTTTTAATTTTATCACGCATTGTACGAGGAATTACATGCAATGATCTTAAATAATCTAAAATCTCTCCTCTTATTTTAATATATGCATATGTTGAAAATTTAGCTTTTTCACTATCATATTTATCAAGAGCTTTTATTAATCCAATAATTCCAGTATTTACAAGTTCATCAAACTCAATTCCTGAGTCTTTTGGTAACTTAAAAAAAATTTTGCTTGCAACTTTTTTTACAAGCGGAGTATTATCTAAAATAATTTTTTGTTTTTCATCTTTTGATAATCTCATTTTTTACGCTTCTGCCCCAAAAAATCAAATACTTTTTCCCAAAAATTTATATTTTGTTTATCCATTGGCTCTTCAGCTTCAATAGCACTTATTTTTTTCATCTCTAAACTAAAAGGATCATTTGGAAAAAGTTTTGTTATTATCTCTTTTTTCTTAACACATTTTTTAAGATTTTGCGTTAATGGCAAATATCCAATCATTTCAAGATCAATACCTAAAAATTTATTTGCAGATATCTTTAATTTATTAAATGTATTAAAAGCCTCTTCTTTACTCTTAGCCATATTAATAACTATTTTAAAATTATTATATCCATAAATATTATAAATTGACTTAATTAGAGCATATGCATCCATTAATGCAGTAGGTTCAGGTGTGGTTATGATATAAGATCTGCTTGATGCTCTTAAAAATGAAGCTATCTTATCATCAATTCCTGCTCCAGTATCAATTATTATATAATCATATCTATAAGAAATTTCTTCCAAAGAGTTTATTAAAGATGAAATCGAAAATTCATCCATTTGAGAGATTGAATCTATACCCGAAAAACCAAGCAATGCATCAAAGCCATATCTATTTACTAAAATATTTTCAATATTTTCCCCATTAAACAGATTTTTCAATGTTTTAGATGGATCTGTATTTAAAAGAATATGGATATTTGCCATTCCAATGTCTGCATCTATAAGCAAAACGCGTTTTTTAAAAAAATTCGCAAGTGAATAGGCAAAATTTACACTAAAATTCGTTTTTCCAACACCACCTTTTCCACTTGCAATAGTTATAAATTTACTATTTTGTAATATTTTATTTTTATTAATTAAATCTCTTAAACCTTTAGCTTGATCTTCCATTATTCACCTATCAAATAATTTGCTACTCTTTCTGGATTTAAAAGTCTTAAATCTTCTGGCACTCTTTGTCCTGTACTTATGAATGATACTGGAATTTCTGTTTTAATAGGTAGATTTACTAATATTCCAGGTTTATATGTTTCATCAATTTTTGTAAAAAATATAGAATTTATTGGGAAAAATGTTCTATATCTATTTACTATCTCTATTGCTTCGCTATTTTTATAATTACAGCTAATAACTAAAGATATATCCATCAAATCATTTCCGCCACCTAATATCTCTTTCATCTCACCTAGTCTCCAGTAATCATAGTGGCTCCTACCAACAGTATCAATCAATACAATATCTATATTTGACATAGAAGAGAGAGTTTTTCTTAAATTTTTGGAATCTGTTACTGCAAAAAATGGAATATTTAAAATATTTGCATAAGCCCTTGCTTGTTGAATTGCACCTACTTTAAATGTATCTATACTAATAACTGCAACTTTTAATTTTTGATTGATAACGAGTTCTGATGCTATTTTAAAAAGATTTGTTGTTTTACCAACTCCAGTTGGTCCAACAAAAGCTTTAACTTTCAAACCACCTTTTTGTATTTTTAATGGACCAGTAAATCTTATCTTTTTTTGAACACCTTTTATAATTGCTTCTTTAAAAAAACTTGTATTTAAATCAAATTTATTTGTATCGATATCAAGACCACAAGCCTCTTTTACAAGAATTTTAGCAATTTTTGGCTCAACATCTTTTTTTAAAAGCAGATTTATTAAATCTAAAGCATCACCAGTAAATTCATTAAATTCTTCACTTATTGGAATTTGCTGATTTTCATTATGTGGAGGAGTAGGCAAAATTGTTTGATTTAGTTTTAAAGATTCAATCTTTTTATCAATCATTTTTTCTATTTTTTCTAAAAATCTATCTATCTCTTCATTTTTTTCCTCTTTTGATAAAATATCCAAAAATCCCTCTTGGGCAGTTGGGACCTCTACAAAAAGAGTATATTTTTTTCTTTTTTTAAAAGGGAAAATACCTCTTTCATCTTCTACTTCATAACTAAGTATTTTTATATCATTTCCAAGTTCTCTTTTTGCCTCTTCTATGAGGGCATCTAAATCATAACCCTCATATTTATTGATTTTCATCAATTTCTACCTTACCTAAAATATTTAGTCTAACTTTTGGATCAATTTCAGTATATGACAGCACTGCTACATTAGAAAGATATGGCTCAATTATCTTTTTTATATATCTTCTAAGATTAGCTGATGTCAAAAGAACAGGTGTTGCTTGATTTAATATAAACTGTTCAACAAAACCCGTCATTTTATGAATAATCTGCTGTAAAATAACAGGATCTAATGGAGGGATTGACCCCTCATACTCTTTAATTTTCTCTAAAATATGATTTTCCAATTTAGTTCCTAATGTTACAGCATATAGTTTACCATTTTTTGCATAAAGAGAAGTTATAAGTCTTGATAAAGATTGTCTTACCAACTCTGTTAATATATCTGGATCATTTGTTTTATTTATATTATCAGAAAGCGCTTCAATTATAGATAATAGATCTTTAATAGGAATCTGCTCTCTTAAAAGATTTTGCAAAACTCTATGTAAAATTGAGTATGATACCTGTTCTGGAACAATCTCTTTTACAATCGGATATTTTTTTGATAGAGCTTCTACTAAATCTTTAGTCTCGCTTCTACCCAAAATTTCATATGCATGATTTTTTATTGTTTCTGAGATATGAGTAATTACTACCGTTGGAATATCCACAACAGTGTATCCCATCATCTTTGCTTTATCTTTTTGTGATTCATCTATCCAATAAGCTTTTAATCCAAATGTTGGCTCTTTTGTTTCTATGCCTCCTATTTCTCCCTTAGTTGAACCAGTATCAATTGCTAAGACTTTTCCTGGTTCAATTTCACCTTTAGCTATTTCTATATCTCTTATTAATATTCTATACTCTCCAGGTTTTAACTCAAGATTATCTTTGATATGAACAAGAGGTATAATAAGTCCAAGCTCTTTACTTAACTGTTTTCTTAAAGATTTTATTCTTTTTATAATTTCGCCATTTTGCGATTCATCAACATAAGGAATAAGTGAATATCCAATCTCTAAAGTTATTGTTTCAGGTTGAGAAATAAGCTCTTCTGGCTCTTCACTCTCTTTTGTTTCTTCAATTATCTCTTTTGCTCTTTTTTCAGCCTCTTCAATCTCTTTTCTTTTAATATCTTGTTGCATCATATATCCAACTATAGCCACCATAGATGCGAGAATCATAAATGGAACAAATGGCATTCCCGGAACTATCCCCATAGCAACAAGAGCAAAAGCTCCCATATATAAAGCTTTTGGATAACCTGTAAGTTGTGCAAATATCTCTTTTCCTAAATTTGCTTCTGATACAGCTCTTGTTACCATTAGCCCCGCAGCAGTGGAAGTTATAAGAGCTGGAATCTGACTAACTAGTCCATCACCTACAGTCAATATTGTAAAATTTGCAGCTGCAGTTGAGATATCCATATTATGCTGAAATACACCTATTGCTATACCACCTATTATATTTATAAGAGTTATTATTATTCCAGCAATAGCGTCGCCTCTAATAAATTTACTAGCACCATCCATAGCCCCATAAAAATCAGCTTCTTTTGCTATCTCTTCTCTTCTTTTTTTTGCCTCTTTTTCATCAATGATGCCTGCATTTAAATCTGCATCAATTGCCATCTGTTTTCCAGGCATTGCATCAAGTGTAAATCTTGCACCAACTTCAGAAATTCTCTCAGTACCTTTTGTAATCACAATAAAATTGATTGTAACTAAGACTATAAAAACAATAACTCCAACAATATAGTTTCCACCAACTACGAACTGACCAAAACTCTCTATTACTTTACCTGCAGCTTCAGGACCTTCATGTCCATGTAACAGAATAGTTCTTGTTGTAGCAACATTCAATGAAAGCCTAAAAAGAGTTGCCAAAAGAAGTAGCGATGGAAATGATGAAATCTGCAAAGGATTTCCAATATAAACAGTTGTCATTAATATAATCAGTGATAAAGTGATACTTGTTGTTAATAAAATATCAAGTAAAAATTTTGGAATAGGTAGCACCATTGATGCTAAAATAGCAAGAATTAAAACTACAATAATTGCATCAGAGTGCTTATGAACTTTTTCAAAAAATAGAGATAAAGCTTGTGCCATTTTTTTACTTCATATTTTTCTCGTAAGCTTTAATTGCTTCTAAAAAATACTCTTTTATTCCTAATTTATCACTATCGCTTATTGATTTTGCCATCTGCATATCGAACATATCAAGATACATTTTTGAAGTAAATGAGCTATTAAACATTCCTTTTTCCATACTTTTTCTTACCTCTTTTAAAAAAATATGTATAAATTCTGTTTCAAAAGCTTTAGCTGCTTCATCAAGCTTTTTTATATTTGAAATTGAATTAATATCCCAATATGTTTTTATATCTGTATTTATCATTATCTTCCTTTTTGCAATTGGACATTAAGTTAATAGTCATTAGTCATTGGAAATTGGCCGCTTCACTGCTTCGCTCCTTACTATCTTATCTTCTAACTCATCTTATCTACATTATAACAATCTTAGCATGAAGCTTTCCAGCATTTTTTATTGCTTGAATTATTGCTATTAAATCTCTTGGTGAAATACCAAGATCATTTAATGCTTTAACTAAATCTTTAAGAGATGGAGAATTTATTGAAAATATTCTACCATTTTCTTCTTTTACTTTAGTTGTAACTTTTTGTGTTTTAACTGTTTTTCCACCAGATAATGGCGGTGGTTGCGAAATAATTGGCTCTTTTTGTATAGATACATAAATATTACCATGAGATACATAAACAGGAGCATCAATTTTAATATCTCCACTCATAATAACAGTCCCTGTTCTTTCATAAATAACAATAGTTGGCTCATTTTGAGTATCTATTTTTAAATTTAAAACTTTTGATACAAAATCTACTTTTTTCATATTTTTTGGATATTTTATTTTTATAGTAGCCGAATCAACTGCATCTGCAAGATTTTCTTTAAAATAGTTATTTATAGTAGAAGCTATATTTTTAGCTTTTGTAAAATCTGGATGTTTCAATGTTAAAGTTAAAAATGGCAAATTTTTAAAATCAAATGGCAAATCTCTCTCAATTATTCCACCATTTGGTATAACCGCTGTTGTTGTAAAGTTTTTTTGAATTTTTCCACCTTTATTTGATTCACTAAATCCTCCACCAGTAGAAACAGGGCCTTGAGCAAAAGCATATACTTTTTTATCAGGCCCAAAAAGAGGAGTTCTTATAAGTACACCATTTCCTATATCTTTAGCGTCTCCAAGTGAAGAGACAGTTACATCAAATGTCATTCCACTTTTTGCAAAAGGTGGCATATTTGCTGTTACAATTACAGCAGCTGCATTTTTTGTTTTTACATCTTTTGGATCTATATAAATTCCCATTTTTTTAAGCATATTTGCTATACTTAAAAGTGTAAACTTTGTTGTAGTCCCATCTCCTGTACCATTTAAACCAACTACAATTCCATAACCAGTTAAATAGTTTGTTCTTACACCAACAATATTTACTTCACTTCCAATTTTTACTTCACTAGCTAATAAAATAAATGGAAAAATAAAAACTAAAAAAATCTTTTTAAGCATCTCTTGCCTTTTTATAAAATTAAACATTGGATATTAAACATTAGTGTAAAAAACCACTTACAACTCAACCTTTCAACTATTTTAACTAAAATCAAAATGGCCATATTTTCATTAAAAATTTGGCTAACCAGCCTGGACTTTGAGTATCTGCTGCAAATCCTTCTCCATTATATTCCACATACATATCTGATATTTTTGATGAATCAATTGAGTTATCTTGAGAAATATCTAAAGGTTTAACAATTCCAGAAATTTTTAAAACCTGTATATCATCATTTATTTTTATATATTTTTTTCCTTTTATAAAAAGATTTCCATTTGGATAAACTTTTATTACCCTTGCTGAAATGGTAGCAACAAGTTTAGCTTGCCTTTTTGTATCTCCACTACCTTTGAAACTATTTTTTGAAGACTGTTTCAATCCAAAAACTGATGTTTTATTTGGAACTTTTTTATCCATAATAGTAGCCGATGGTAAACTAAGATCCATATCATTTGTTCTTGCAGATTTCGTGTTTGTACTACCTTGCCCGCTAATATTTTCATAAACTTTTATAGTAACTATATCTCCAATATTATGAGCTTTGTCATCACTAAAAAGATTATCATATCCATTATATAAAGAACCGGGAGAGTTTAAAGATTGTTGCTCTTTTATATCAGGAGGAGTTATAGTAGGTGGGGTTGGATTTTCTTTTTTACTGCACCCTCCCGTTAAAAAAATAATTAAAACAAAAAAAATTAACGAATAAATTCTACTGTAAATGGAGCAACAACTCTGCATTTAATTATCCTATCTGAAGAAATATTTTTTACCCTAATAATTTGTCCCAATATTCCATTTTCAAGAGCAAGCCCTAAAAGTTCAATTTTTATAGGACCATTTTTATATATAATTTTTACACTTTTTCTTTTTATAACTAAATAGTTAGGCTCTATAAAATATCTTTTTATTATACTATCTTTTTTAATATTTCTTTTTGCAATATTGCCAATAATTTCATCTTTTCCCAATATATCGCTTTTTGAATAGATTTTTATTTTTTTAAAATAGATATCATTTATTGAAATTTTTTTACCTTTTGGAATATCTCTTTTTGCAAATGGAGCCATAATAAATTTTTCAATTTTTAAAGTAATTGGAATTTTTTTAAAAAGTTTTCCGTCATTATAGATAAAATAATTGATATAAATATGTGAATTTGTAGATGATTTTATCTCTATCTTTTTTTCTGTTTTCGAAAAAGGAATAGTAAAAGATTTATTACCTATAGAGATAGATTTTATAGCAATTCTATCGCCAAATTTTTGTTGAATAAACTTTTTTATATCATTTTCTATCTCAGAGATTTCCAATTTTTTTGTTTTTAATTTAACTATGCAATTTTCGCCAATTATATTTATCTTTGATACATCAATATAATTATTTTGTAATGTTTTTAAGATTTGCTCTTTTTTTATTTTTGCTATATTATCTTTTAAAGTAGTTATCTTGAGAGTTGATATGAAATTTTTTAAAGTTTTTTCATTTTTATCTGATTTTATATCAGCTATATCTTTTATCAAAATATTTTTGTTAATGACCTCAACAAAAGGCTTTAATTCTACAACAATTTTGGCATAACCAGAAAAGTTTAAAAGTAACAGTAGGAAAAAGGCCAAAATAGCCTTTTTAAAAAATTTATGATTTAAGTGTAGAAACTGTTCTGAGCATTTCATCTGCAGTAGTAATACCTTTTGAATTTATCTCATATGCTCTTTGAGCAACTATTAAATTTACCATCTCATCAACTATATTAACATTTGAACTCTCTAAAAATCCTTGAGCAAGTTTACCAAAACCATCACTATTAGGATCTCCTTCAATAGCCTCCGCTGAAGCCTCAGTTGGAACAAATAGATTTTGGCCAATAGATTTTAATCCAGCGGGATTTATAAATCTATACAGTTTTATATCTGCCAACTCTTCAATTGTTTGAACTCCACCCTCATTTCTCACAGCAGTTACTTTTCCATTTGGACTAATAGATAAACTAATAAGAGTTTCTGGCGAAGATACTTGAATATTTGGTGAGAGCTTATATCCTTCAGGAGTTACAATATATCCTTCATTATCAAGTTGAAAATTTCCAGCTCTTGTATATGCTTCTCCTCCACCAGGTGTTTCTATTTTAAAAAAACCTTTTCCTTCTATCGCAACATCAAGTTCTCTATCTGTTTTTTTTAGGCTTCCTTGAGAAAAAATTTTACTAACATCAGAAAGCTTTACACCTAGACCTATTTGAATTCCTGAAGGAACCATATTTTCATCTGAACTTTTTACACCTGGGTCTTTAATATTTTGATAAATCAAATCCTCAAAATTTGCCCTACTTATTTTAAATCCAACTGTATTAACATTTGCTATATTATTAGATACAACATCAAGATTTGTCTGTTGTGCCTGCATACCAGAAGCTGATGTCCAAAGAGCCCTAATCATTTCCTATCCTTTCTTTTATTTGGTATCTTTCTCACTTTCTAACTATTTAACTAAATTTTATGCTCTTCCAATCTCATTTGTTTTTTGTTCAATAGCATCTAATGATTTAATTAAATTTGAATATATCTCAAATCTTCTTTGAGATATAATCATCTCACTCATCTCTTTTATTGGATTAACGTTTGAACTTTCTAAAAATCCTTGCCTTATAAGATATTTTGGTTTTTTTTCACTTCCATTTCCAACATAATAACTTTTGCCATAAGCCTTTACTTTTTCAAAATTGATAATTTTAAGTTTTGCAACTTCTTCGCCTTTTTGAAAAATAGCACCATTTGGACCTACATTTATTGGATATTTTGAATTAACTTCTATTTTTTTACCTGCATCATCTAAAACAGGATTACCATTTGAGTCTACTAAAATATTTTCATTGTTTATAAAAAAATGGCCATTTCTTGTTAAAAGTTTTTCGCCTTTAACTTTAACTTGAAAAAAACCATCACCCTCTATCGCAAAATCTAAAGGATTCTCAGTTTTTTTTAGTGAGCCTTGCTCTAATATAACTGGAGTATCTTCAAATCTTGAAAATACAAATAGATGATTGCTATCACCTCTGTTTTTATCAATTCTTTGGCTCATCTCTTTTAAAAGAAGTTTTTTAAACCCTGTAGTATTAACATTTGCAATATTATTAGTAATTGTATCAAGCTGTTCCATAGCTCTTGAACTACCACTTGCAAGAACATATATAGATTGAAGATTTAGGGCCATTTTTTTTCCTTATTCACTATCTAATATTTTCATTCTATCTTCTGGAGTAATAATATTTGTTATTTTGATACCAAAACTATTTTTTATTGTATAAAGTTCACCCTTTGCTATAAGTTTACCATTAACCTTTAAATCAACAGGTTCACTTATCATTTTATCAAGCTCTATGACACTATTTGGATTTAATTTTAAAATCTCTTCTATGGGTAATTCAGTTGATCCTATCTCAACCGTTACTTCTAATGGAATATCCATTAAAAGAGATAATTTTGAATTTTCACTCTTTTCATAATTTTCAAAAGATTCAAGAGAACTATCAATGGGCTTTTTATCTTCATTTGCAATTTCACTTTCCCAAGATGAAGCTAAATCTTCTTGATTATTCTCTTGTGCAGCTTCAGCTTCCCATTGTGCTGCTAACTCATCTTGATCAACTTCTTGGGAATTTTCTTGATTATCTTGTTCAGCTTGCTCAGCCCACTCTTTTGCAAGCTCTTCTTGGTCTACACTATCTTGATTATTTTTTATCTCTTCACTCATTCTCTTCCTTCAAGATTGGCTCTTTTATCAAAGCTGCATATCTCTCTTTTACTTTTCCTAACTTACATTTATATTTTGGAGTATTTTCAACAACAAGCATTAGATCACTATCTTTATCAATATTTAATATTAAATCATCTCCCACTTTCCATTCAAGAATATCTTTTAAAAGAAATTTTTCTTTACCAAGTTCTAAAGTTATTTTTATATTCAATGAAACTAGAGACTCTTTTAATTTTTTTTGCCATTCACTATTTTCTTCGCCTATAAATTCTGTATAAATTATATCTTTTATTGGCATAAACATACCTTGAGGAAAACAGAAAAATATTGGAGCTTCATATCCATCAACTTCAACATTACACTCCACAACAACTACTTTTTCATTCCCTGATGTAACTCTTGCCAATGAAGGATTTAGCTCAATTGATTTTTTTTCCAAATTTATAGGATAGAAATTTTTCCAAACATCTTCAAATGTTTTTAATGCTATATCAATAAAATCTCCAATTATTTGCACTTCAAGTTTTGTAAATTCTCTGCCTTCAACTTTAAAAGGTTTAGCTGGGCCTCCAAAAAGTACACTTATTATAGTAAAAACAAGCCTTGAATCAACAACAAATAGAGCATTTTCTTTTAAAGGTTTCATAGAGATTGTAGTATAGCTAGAAGGCATAGGAATTTTTGACATAAAAGAGTTAAATCTTGAAACATATATGCTCTCTTTTGAGACCATATTTATTTTGGGGATAATCTTTCTTACTTCATCTCTAAATAGTTTTACCCATCTCTCATATATGATCTCAAGTCCAGGCAATCCACCTTTTTTAATACTTTCTATTTCACTAAAATCAAAAGGTACAATGTCACTTTTTTCTTCAATACTCTCTTCTTCGTTTCCACCTAAAAGTGCATCAATTTCATCTTGAGACAAGAAATCTTGTTCTGACATCTGTACCCTTGGATTTAATATTAAAAATATTATAGCGATATATTAGGCTTTTTGCAACTTTTTTCACATTTTTTTCACTATTTTTCTTAAATAATAAAATTATGAGTAAATAATTAATATTTTATGTGAAAAAGAGGTGAAAAAAGATAGTCATTGGTATATTGGAAAATGAGGAATTAGAAGGAATTGGGAATTAGCGCTAAAAGCCAAGCGTTAAGAGCTAAATGTTAATTGTTAAGTGTATAACTACAAATTATCACTATCCACAATCGCCAAATACTACTTACTTAAATCTTGGCTCTCACTTATCCTTTTCATCTTATTCAAGCATCATCATAAAAATTTCCACTAATAACTTAATGACTAATGACTAATGACTTAATATCTAACAGTATGCTTTAAACATACTCTTCTCCACTTCCATAATCAATAACACCTTTATTGATTAGTGCTTTAATCTCTTCGATAATTTTCTTTTGAGCCTTTTCTACATCACTTTTTTTCATAGGCCCAAGCACTTCCATATCTTCTACAAACATCTCAGCAGCACGTTTTGACATATTTGCTAAAAATTTATTAAGTATCTCTTCTGAAGCACCTTTAAGTGCAACAAGAAGTTCATTTTTATCAACATTTTTAAGAATCTCAATAATAGCTTTATTATCAAGTTTAACAATATCTTCAAATTTAAACATTCTCTCTTCAATATTTGTAGCAAGAATTTCATTCTCTTTTTTAATATCATCCAATATCTCTTGTTGTGTCTCTTTTGGTAGAGCATTTACAATTTCAGCTGCAACATCAATACCGCTTAATGTTTCTTCTTTACCAGCCCCCATTGATGCAAGTTCCTCTTCTAAAGTGTGAGCAACAACTTTTAGCGTCTGATTTGAAATTTTCTCGATTGAGGCAATTCTTTGAATTACCTCTTCTTGAACATTTGTCACACCTGCTCTTTTTGGAATATATTGTAAAATTTCTGCTGCTTTTGAAGGATTTATCTGAGAAAGTATTAAAGCAATAACCTGAGGATGCTCATCTTTTATAATACCAGCTACTGCTTTTGCATCCATTTTTTCCAACTCTTTAAATATCTGTTTTCCCTCTTCTGAACTAAAAGTCTCTTCAAGAAGCTTTTCTAACTTATCTGGAGGCAAAGCCTGCTGTAAAATACTTTTTAAATGTTCAGGTGCCAATTTTACAGGAGATATTTCTCTCAAAAAATTATAAGCATCATCTAAGACCGATTTTAGTTGCTCTTTAGTCGGTGTTTCCACAGTTAAAAAAGCTTTTACTAGTCTTTCAATTTCATGCTCTTTTAAATTTTTGAAAATTTTTACGCTTTTTTCTTCTGGGAGTGCAGAAAGAAAAATTGCAGCTTTTTGAATTCCTTTTAGACTACTTTTTTTCTCTTCCAAATCTATTCCTTATTTTCCAATAATTTTTTTGCTATTTCAATATATCTATTTATAATAATTTTTGCAATACTCTTATTTGAATCTACTATTTTACCTCTAATTATTGTATGGTCACTATTTACTAAAGCATCAACTTTTTCTATCTCTATATTGATCTCTAAACGCTTTTGATCTCTTTTAATCATAATATTTTTAAATGTATTATTTTCTAATTTTTTTGGAACATATATTTTTATACCAATAACTGAAATATCTTCTATATAAACATTTTTGCATATCAATGAACCATCAATATACATATCAAAATAACCAAAATCCTCTTTGCATAAAGGAAATCTTTCAAATACTCTTCTCTCTTCTAACTCCTCTTTAGAAATAATTTTGGTCCATATTTTACTATCTTCAATTTTTTCAATTTTTAATAAAAAGATATATTTTCTTTTATCATCTTTTATTACGATAAAAAAATCAGAAAATTTTCCAATGATAGAAAGATATTGCAAGGGATTTATTTTGTCAAATAAAATTTTATTATCATTTATATCTAAAACTTTTAAACTAAAAAAAAGATTAAAATCTATTCTCTTTTTACTCTCTTCACATATTCTTGTTAACTTTTTATAAGCATTATATCTTTCATTTTTTTTAAATAGCATCATTTATCCTATTATCTTTAATATATCTTTCCAATTCTTCTAAAGATTTAGCACACTCTTTTGTATCACTATGTATATTAAATATCAAATCTTTAACAAAATCCAATGAAACTTTTTGTTCATTTATTAATTTTGATATATTTTCTGTACTTTTAACGACATTATTTAATTTTGATTCTATATTTTCAAATACATCTTTTGCTTTTTCAATATCACTTTTTACCAAAATTGAATCTTCACTCTGTTTTTGTAGCTTTATTGAAAGAGTTTTTATAGAATTTGTAATTAAATTGACAATTTTAGTAATATCTTCAGTTGTTTTTATAGTTTTATTTGCAAGTGTTCTAACTTCATCTGCTACAACTGCAAAACCTTTTCCATGTTCACCTGCTCTTGCTGCCTCAATAGCTGCATTTAAAGCAAGTAAGTTTGTCTGGTCAGATATCTCTTTTATATCTCTTACCATCTCTTCTATTTTTATTGATTCATTTTCAAGTTTTTCTGCATCATCTTTAATTTCAACCACTTCATTGGTAAAATTTTTAACACTTTCCATTGAGGAGATAATTAATTTCAAACCTTTATCACTCTCTTTATCTGCATCAACTATGGATTTATACACTTTAGAAGTATTGTTTGTTACTCCATCTATGGATTTTGTTAGCAATTCTACAGAAATTGAAAGGCTTAATAAATCATCAATCAATTTTTGATTTTTTGAAGAAGAACTATCAATCAAATTTTTTATTTTATTTGAAATATCTTCTATTTTTGAAGAGATTTTTTTAATTAGAAAATCTTTTTTATTAAATTCGTCTGAAACAAATAAAATCTCTTCTTTAAGATTATTCAAATCTATATCTTTTTTTATAATATGAAAAGACTCGATAACTATATCAAATAAAGTATCAACACTTTTTCCAATATTTAAAACACCGATTAAACCAATTATAAATACAATAATAGGTATAACAATTAATAAAACTTTTTGAAAACTATTTATATCTTTTATATCAAAAATAAGATATACAGATAAAATAAGAGCAAAAAGTGACTGCAATAAAATAATTAAAAAAAGTTTTTTTGAAATTTTCATAAAATAACCTTTATTTGTGCCGATAATTTTTAAAATACGATTTTATATTTTATATATTTTAATTTAAAATTAAATTTAATTATATAATAATACTCTTAAAAATCGATATTTTGAGAATTTTGCAACTTTTATTTATTATATGGGGTATTTAATGTTTAAAAATGAGGATTTTAAAATTGCTTATGATCATCTTCAGTTATCCATAGATGAGAGTGAGAAAAATACAAAAAAGATACTCGAAATTTTATATTCTATGTCTAAAGATATAAATGAAGGAAATTTTAAAGATTTAGAAAACAAGATAGTTAAAGCCACTGAACTTTTACAGTTTCAAGACATAATTTCTCAAAGATTAAAAAAAGTTCAAAATTTTTTAAAAGAGATTGATTCATTAATAGATTCACAAATAGATAAAGAAAAACTTTCAGACTTTGCTTGGGAAAATGAAGTTGAACAAAATGATGTGGATGATATACTTAAAAGTTATGGATTATAAGGATAGAAAATGAGAATAGAAATCAATGAAGATATGAAAGAGATATTTGAAGAGTTTATGGTTGAAGCAGAAGAGATTTTAGAAAATCTTGATCAAGAACTTATAGAGCTTGAAAACGATCCTTCTGATAAAGAACTTCTAAATAAAATATTTAGAGGAATGCATACCCTAAAAGGTGGAGCTGGATTTTTAGGACTAACTTCGATAATAGAACTTGCCCATAAAATTGAAAGTATTTTTGATAAACTCAGAAATGATGAGATGAGTTTAAATTCAGATAAAATGGATATCATTTTAGAAGGTATAGATGAACTTAAAAAAAGCATATACTCATTAAAAGAAAGTTATGAAATACCTGATTTAACTGAAATAGAACCTATTTTGAAAAATCTAGATGATCTTTTAGAAGGGAAAGCCATACCAAAAAAAGAAATTTCAAAAGAAGAATTAACACAAAATAATGAAAATGAAGAATTAATATCTGATAATGAAAATAGTGAAGAAGAAAATGAAAATATTGAAATTGTTTTTAAAGAAGATGTTGATCCAAAAGTAAAAGAGGTTATTAAAAAATATCCAAATATGGGATTTAAAGAGATTTTAGATGAATTAATTCTTTTGCCGCCTGATGAAAGAGACATGGATCTTATTGAAAAGATAGATGAGCTTATATCACAAGGAAAAGATGTTAATGATCTTATTTTAGAGATAAAAAAAGTTGGAAAATCAAAAGAAAAAGAGACCTTGCCTCAAGTTTCAAAAAAAGAAGAGATAAAAAAAGAGGAAAAAAAGCCTAAAAAATCGGTAAAAAAAGAGGAACATGAAACGATAAGAATCGATATTGATAGAGTTGAAGTTTTAATGAATCTTGTTGGAGAGCTTGTTCTTGATAGAAACAGAATAGTAAAACTTGCATCACGATTTTCAGGAATAGATAAAAGCTCAGAAGTGGCAGAAGAGCTAAATGAAGCAATTGCTGGAATGAGTAGATCTGTAAGTGATCTTCAAGAGGCTGTGATGAAACTAAGAATGCAGCCAGTTAAAAGAATATTTAGCAAATTTCCAAGAATTGTTAGAGATCTTGCTAAAAAGCTTGGTAAAAAAATAAATCTTGAAATGGAAGGGGAAGATACTGAAATAGATAGATCAATATTAAATAAATTAGAAGATCCTCTCATACATCTAGTTAGAAACTCTATAGATCATGGTATAGAAACTCCTGATGTAAGATCTGCTGCTGGAAAACCAGAAACTGGTACTATTAAACTTTCAGCCTTTCAAGAGGGAGATAGGATTATAGTATCTATAGAAGATGATGGTAAAGGGATTGATCCAGATATAGTTAAGAGAAAAGCTATCGAAAAAGGATTAATCAATCCTGACCAAGCTGAAAATATGAGTGATAAAGAGATTTATGAACTTATTTTCTTACCAGGTTTTTCAACTGCTGAACAGATCAGTGATGTGTCTGGACGTGGAGTTGGAATGGATGTTGTTGCATCTACTATCCATTCGCTTAGAGGTTCAATTGAAATTGATAGCGAGCTTGGAAAAGGTACAAAGATAACTATGAAACTTCCTTTAACAGTTGCAATAATTAGAACTTTGATGGTTGGATCAAATGATAGAGTTTTTGCTATTCCAATTTTTAGTGTTTCAGAAATCATCCAATACAATCCAAATGATATAAAAGATGTTGGACATTATAAATCACTTATGTTAAGAGATAAAGTTTACCTTCTTTTTACATTAAATGAGCTTTTTGATCTTGAAAATGATGGAAAAGAAAAATTTGTCATAATCATAAATGTTGGTGAAAAAAGTATAGCAATAGCTGTAGATGAACTATATGGGGAAGAAGAGATAGTAATCAAACCTCTTGGAAAACTTTTAAGTGATGTCCATGGAATTGCTGGTGCTACAATTACCGGAGATGGGAGAGTCGTTCTTATTTTGGATATAAACTCTTTAATAAATGATAAAAAAAATGAACTCACAGGAGTAATCTAATGGCTGAAACAGAAGTACTAGGCGTTAAAGAAAATATTTATAAAGCTTCAAAAAATGAAGAAAGAGTCATATCATTTAAATTAAATGATGAATTAATTGGAATCGATATCAAAAAAATTATAAAAATTACAAAAAAACTTGATATTACTCCTGTACCAAAAACTAAAGATTATATACTTGGAGTTATAAATTTAAGAGGAAATATTGTTCCTGTTGTTGATCTTAAAAAAATGCTTGACCTTCCAAATAAGGATAAAGAACAAAATTTTATACTTGTAATTGACTCTGATCTTGGAAATATTGGTTTAATGGTTGATGAAATAGAGGGAGCAAATACAATTGATCCTGAAGAGATACAACCAACACCAATAAACTCTATAGGAATAGATTCAAAATTTATATCAGGTGTAGTTATGGCAAAAAATGAGGAAAACGGAGAAAAAAATCTACTTATTTTATTGGATATTGACAAACTTTTTGAAAATGAAGAAAAAAATCCCGAAGAGAATTAAAGGGCTGTTATGAACAAAAAAGATTTTTTACCAAAAATACTTGAAACAGGAGCCAATGAATTAGAAATTATTGACTTTAGAATGTTTGAAGAGCTTGAAGATGGCTCTATATATGAGTGGATTTTAGGCGTTAACGTAGCAAAAGTTAAAGAAGTTATACAAAAACCAGAAAACATCTATAAAACTCCAGGCCTTCCTCCCGAAGTAGAAGGTGTTGCAAAAATAAGAGAAGATGTTATTCCAATAGTTAATCTTGCAAAATGGATGAAGATTAAAGAGCCAAAAGATAAAACTGGAAAATATGTAATCGTTATGGAGTTTTTAAGAGAGATTATTGGTATTGTAATCCATGAAGCTAAAAGAATTAGAAGAATAAAATGGACAGATATCAATAAACCTCCCGCAAGCATAGATGAAAAACTGGGTGGCAAAGTTGTTGGTGTTATCGAAGTAGAAGATGGAAAACTGCTTCTGCTTCTTGATTTTGAAGGTATTTTAGATGAACTTGGCATGATAAAAGTTTTTAGTGTTGATGAATCTCAACCTGAATCTCAAACGGAAGAAAAATTTAATATTCTTATTTTGGACGATAGCCCTGTAGCTAGAAAGATAATAAGACAGATTTTAGAAAAAGATGGTCACAAAATATATGAAGTACAAAGTGGAATCGAGGGACTTGAATTTTTAGAAAATATAAAAAAAGAAGCTCAAGAAGAAGGAGTTGACATAACTGATAAAATACAGCTTATTATAAGCGATATAGAGATGCCAGGAATGGATGGATTGACATTTACAAAAAAAGTTAAAGAAGATCCGATTTTTTCAAAAATTCCAGTAGTTATAAATACATCACTCTCAGATAAAGCTACAGTTGACAAAGCAAAATTTGTAAAAGCAGATGCTCATTTAGTTAAATTTGATACAAAAGATTTACTGCATATTGTTCATCAATATGCAATCAAAAAACATTAGGAGGAGAAATGGCATTGCCAGATAAAAACATAAAAATTTTAGTTGTTGATGATATGAGTACAATGAGAAGAATAATAAAAAATCTACTCAATCAACTTGGATATAAAAATATAGATGAAGCTGAAGATGGACTTGCTGGTTTACAAAAACTAAGAAATAATAAATATGACTTTGTAATAACTGATTGGAATATGCCAAATATGACTGGACTTGAAATGGTTCAAGAAATAAGAAAAGACCCAAATCTAAAAAATACCCCTATTTTAATGGTAACAGCGGAAGCAAAAAAAGAAAATGTAATAATGGCTATAAAAGCAGGAGTAAATAACTATATTGTAAAACCTTTTCCAGCAGAAGTATTAAAAGAGAAAATGGAAAAAATTTTTGCCTCAAGAAAATAATAAGGAGAAATTATGGGTAAAAAAAATTCTGAATTTGAAAAAAATGAAGAGTGCTTGGAAAAATTAAAAAGTGTAAAAAAAGAGCAAAAAGAGGCTAAAAAAAGAATAGAACTAGATTGGATTGAAGCAGCTCCAAATTTAGCTCAGTCTACTTTTTATGCAGCAATTGTAAAAACTGGAATTTTTAGATTTAAAAATAGATTTGCTGAGTTAAAAAAAGGCTTGGACAATGTTACTCGTAAAAGTGAAGAAAATTTAATATATGCAAAAGATTTGCTTGATTCAATAAATAAAGTAGAAGATGCTCAAAAATTCACAAGTAACTATATTGAAGAGGGCGAAGAGACACTAAACAAAACAAATAATGATATTATAGAATCTGTAAAAGCAATGGATAATTTAACAAAAACAACTGAAGAGTTAAAAAGAAGAATTAGTGGAATTGACCATGTATTAAATGTTATTTTAGAGATTACTGAACAGACAAACCTTTTAGCATTAAACGCAGCAATTGAGGCAGCAAGAGCTGGGGAAGTTGGACGAGGATTTGCCGTAGTTGCTGATGAGGTTAGAAAACTTGCAGAAAAGACGAGTAAAAGTGCTGGCGAAATCAGAGAAGTTACAGTTTCAGTAATGGACGAGATGGATAATACTTCAAAAGTTGTAAGCCATGCAAAAAGCATTGTTGAAGATAGCGCTGAAGGTGCTTCTAATGTTTCTAAAATATTCAAAAAGATAAAAGACAATTCAAGCAATGTTACTTCTCTTATAAAAAAACAGGTTGATCTAACAAAAAAACAAGAAGCTAATACAAATATTCTCTCTAATGAGATAGAAAATATTAATGAAGAATTAAACCAAGTTAGTGAATTAGCAGGTAGAATTGGCAGTCAAATCCTTGATGCAATTGATTATAATAAACAAGGATATGATATTTTAGCGAAAGACTTTAGTTCAACATATACTAATATATTAAATGCTATTAGTGACCACTCAATGTTTATAACTGATGCTGCTAGAATTTTAGATGAAGTTTCAACAAAAGAGCTTAGTGATTATACATCATGCAGATTTGGAAAATGGTTCTATTCTAATCAAGCTTTTAATGAGTTAAGAGCATATGGAGATGAGGTTATAACAATTTTAAAAGATATAGAGCCTCTTCACAAAGATGTACACAATCTCGCATTTGAAGCAATAAGATTAAAAAAAGAAAATAGAAGCGATGAGGTTTTTGAGACATTAAATAATTTAGCAAAAGTTGCCAATGAATTAATATCAAATCTTATGAAAATTTATGTAATTGTTACTACAAAAGAAAAAGATAAACTAATCAACCAATGAAGGTTTTTAAAAATGTATAAAAGCATTTATAATAAAAGAGAGATCGAGCCTAAAGATATTGAATCTAAATTTGATATAGATGAACTTTTTTTCTCATCAACAAACTTAAAAGGAACAATTTTAAGCGGTAATGATGTATTTGTTAGAGTCTCTAAATTTAATAAAGATGAACTTATTGGCAAACCTCACAATATTATAAGACATCCAGATATGCCAAGAGCTGTTTTTAAAGCCTTATGGCAAACTATAAAAAACAGAAAACCATTTATCGGATATGTAAAAAATATAGCTAAAGATGGAAGCTATTATTGGGTTTTAGCATGTGTATATCCTATGTTTGATGAAGAGGGTAATATAAAAAAATATCTATCTATTAGATTAAAGCCAACATCAGATATTTTTAAAATTATTCCAGAATTTTACAAAGATGTATTAAGATATGAGCATAGAGAGGGAATGGATGCTGCTTTAAATTATATGCTTGAAAAAATCAAAGAAC
The DNA here is from genome assembly GCF_027943725.1 of Nitrosophilus kaiyonis. Classification (NCBI taxonomy): domain Bacteria; kingdom Pseudomonadati; phylum Campylobacterota; class Epsilonproteobacteria; order Nautiliales; family Nitratiruptoraceae; genus Nitrosophilus; species Nitrosophilus kaiyonis. The sequence continues at coordinate 48,251 of NZ_AP025696.1, forward strand.
TTGGCTTTGAAAATTATGAAGAGTTTAGTAAAAAAGCTTTCTTAGAAGAGATGAAATCAAGAGAAGAAAAACTAAAAAATAAAGATATGCTTTTGTGCGGGATGGCAAGCAATGTTTTAAGCAAAGAAAATGAGGAATTAGCAGATACTTTATGTATTTTACAGACAAATTTTTTAAGACTTAATAGATATTTTAATGAAATATATTCAAAAGTTAATATTTTTTTGGAAATGAATAAAAATCTAAATGAAAAATCAAAATTTATTTTTCAGCTTGCTGAAGAGATTAGACTTTTATCATTAAATGCATCAATTGAAAGTTATAAAATTAAAAAAGAGGGAGTATCTTTTTCTACTCTTTCACAAGAGATGAGAAAAAATGCTGAATATAGCGAAAGAGAGATTTTAAATTTAACAAAACTTATAAACCAAACAAACAAAGATATAGAAGATACAAGCTTTAATATTTTATCTTGTAAACTTCAAATTGATATGGTTGTCTATTTTTTAAAAGAGATGTTAGAAAAACTTGTAAATGAAAAAATATCTATACAAGAGGAAAAAGAGATAATAAACAATATAAAAGATCTATTTGAACTGTTAAATAGCTATGCAAAAAAACTATCAAATAACATTTATGATTCAAAAAGTAGATTAAGAAATATTTTTTATAATATAAAAGATCTAAATGTTTTGATAAATAGACTCGATTTTATCCATATAAATGGGCTTATTGAATCAGCTCATGCAGGAAATGAAGGTGGAAGTTTTACTATTATTTTCTCACAGATGCTAAAACTTGTAGAAGCAGCTAAAAACCAAATAGTTGATCTTGAAACAAATATAACTGCAGCTAATGAAGAGAATCTATCGATTGATATCTTAACAGATTTAATAGAAACTAAACTTTTAAAACTTGAAAAAAAATATGAAAATATTTTTGCTTAGCATTTAGCTAAGCTTTTATAGCCACTTATAAAATATTGTCTAGTTTTTCAAAAGCTTTTTTTAATATTTTATCTCTATAAATTTCACAATCTTTTTTAAGTGCTTTTTTAAAACTTAGCATTCTTATATAATCTTTTGATGCTCCTTCCATAATAGCCTTTTTAAGCTCTTCATCAATATTTTCTTCTTTATTTGCAAGCTCCCAAAGAGTAATGCCAAATCCTCTTGAATATTTTATAGCATCGCTATCAGCTAAAACTATATAGTTTCTATCTTTTTCATCTATATAATTTATAACACCTTTTGTATCAAAAAAACCATATTTATCACCAAGAAAAAGATCAAATTGGGACTCTATCTCTCTATTTTCATTCCATCTATTTAAAACAAAAAGAGTTTTTATATCAGGATTTGCTTTTTTAATATGATGATATATATTTATTGCACTAACTGCATCAAGTTCACCATCCATTAAAGGTATTACAACTAAATCAAGAGCATGAATCATACCGCTATCAATAAGTGCATTTAATACAAAAACTGTAGTTTTATTTGCTCCAACATCCATACATATACTATTATCAAGAAGCAATATATCTCTTAACTGCTCTCTTAAATCTGTTCCTGAAACATTGACTTTTTCAAGCCATATAAGTTTACTTTTATCAAAACTTATAGCATCTTCATTTTCATCATCAAATTCAAAATATGAAATTGGAACTTGAGTCTTTTCATATAGATAAGGAACAATTAACTGCATACTAACAGTACTTTTACCTACCCCACCCTTTGTATTTAAAATGGCAATTTTATACTTTTTCATAATACCTTCTTTGAAAGATAGACAAATGTAGTTTTATTATAGAGAATTTGAGCTAAATGAAGTATTAAAGAGAGGATATCCTCTCTTTTTTAATTACAGCCGCAACTATCACCTGAACTGTGAGAGCCGCCTCCTGTTGAGCAAGCACTTACACCTGGAGGTGTAGTAGGCTGAATTGCTTCATTTGATACACCACCCTCTTCATTTACTTTTTCGATAAATCTCCATAAATTATCAGCTGCTTTATGAAATCTTTTTGCTGTTTCACTGTCTGGATGGTGATAAACAACTGGTTTTCCAGCATCTCCACCCTCTCTAATTGCTGGCTCTATTGGAATCTCACCTAAAACAGATGTACCATACTCAAGCGCAACTTCAGCAGCTGTTCCTTTTCCAAAAATATCGCTCTCTGTTTGACAGTTTGGACATATAAATCCACTCATATTTTCTACAATTCCAGCTATTGGAATATGGAGTTTTTTAAACATATCCAAGCTTCTTCTACTATCATCTAAACTTACCATTTGAGGCGTAGTAACAGTAACTCCAGCAGTAACTGGAACACTTTGAGCAAGAGTTAATTGTGCATCACCAGTTCCTGGAGGCATATCTATAAACAATACATCCAAATCGCTCCATAAAATATCTCTTAAAAACTGCTCAATTGCTTTCATTATCATAGCGCCTCTCCAGATAAGAGACTGACCCTCTTCCATTAATACGCCCATACTCATAACTTCAACGCCATAAGCCATAATAGGTTTAACTTTATTTCCAACAACTTCAGGCTGTGCTCCAACTATCCCCATCATTCTTGGAATGTTTGGACCATAAATGTCTGCATCTAAAATTCCTACTTTTTTACCTTGCATTGCCGTTGCAATTGCAAGATTTACTGTAGTGGTTGATTTACCAACTCCACCTTTTCCACTGCTTACCATTACAAAATTTTTAATTTGAGGAGCTATATTTTTTCCTCTGCTTGATGTCTCTCTTGGCATTTTTGGCTGTTTAATTGCAACAACAACCTCTTTTGCTCCTTGTATTTCAAGTTTTTTTGTAATTTCATCTCTAAGCTGTTGTGCAACTTCTGGAGCACTTGAAGTAATATCAAGCTCAATAAATACTCTATCTCCATCAATTTCAATTGCTTTAACAAATCCAAAAGTTACTATATCTTTTGTAAAACCTGGATATGTAACTGTTCCTAAAACCTCTTTTACAATCTGTTCATTTAGCATATGTATGCTCCTTTTTTGAATTCGGACTAATTTTATCCTATTTATTTTTAAAATTTATTGATATTTATAAAGTAATAGATAAATTAGTATATTTGTTATTGGTGTATTAGTATATTGGTATACTAAATATTTAACTTTTTACCAATAACCAATTATTAATTACCAATTACCAATAATTTTATGCTCCATGCTCTTCCATAATAGTTTGAGTTATTTTATAGCTACAAAATTTTGGTCCACACATACTGCAAAATTCTGCTTCTTTAAAAACATCTTGAGGAAGAGTTTCATCATGATACTCTTTTGCTCTATCTGGATCAAGAGCTAACTCAAACTGCTTATTCCAATCAAAATTGTATCTTGCATCACTCATTGCATCATCTATATCTCTTGCTCCTTTTCTTCCTCTTGCAATATCAGCTGCATGAGCTGCAATTTTATATGCAATTATTCCCTCTCTAACATCTTTTGCATTAGGAAGTCCAAGATGCTCTTTTGGAGTAACATAACAAAGCATACTTGCGCCATACCATCCAGCCATTGCTGCACCAATTGCACTTGCAATATGATCATATCCAGCTGCAATATCAGTCACAAGTGGTCCTAAAACATAAAAAGGTGCCTCATGACAATAGTCTCTTTCTATTTTTATATTTCTTTCAATTTGATTCATAGGAACATGACCTGGTCCTTCTATCATAACTTGAACATCTTTTTCCCATGCTCTTTGAGTAAGTTCTCCTAAAACTTTAAGTTCATTTAGCTGCGCATCATCACTTGCATCATATAAACATCCTGGTCTTAAACTATCTCCCAAAGATAGACTTACATCATATTTTCTACAAATATCTAAAATATCATCATATGCCTCATAAAAAGGATTTTCTCTATGATAATGCATCATCCATGCAGCCATTAAGCTTCCACCTCTACTTACTATCCCCATCTTTCTTTTAGCAACCAAAGGCATAAATCTTAATAAAAATCCTGCATGTATTGTAAAATAACTAACTCCCTGTTTTGCTTGGCGCTCGATTACTTCAAGCATCTTATCAATTGTTAAATCTTCAATCTTATTATTACAATCATGTAAAATTTGATAAATAGGAACTGTTCCTATTGGAACTTCAGCATTTTTTATAACTTCACTTCTTATTGCATCAAGATCTCCTCCTGTTGAGAGATCCATTATTGTATCAGCTCCATATTTTTGACAAACTTTTACTTTTTCAACTTCGCCCTCTATATCACTAGCAAGCGCTGAGCTTCCAATATTTGCATTTATTTTACATTTAGCAGCTAAACCAATAGCCATAGGCTTTTGGTGAATATGATTAATATTTGCTGGAATTATCATTCTTCCTCTTGCAACTTCGCTTCTTACAAGCTCTGGGTCTAACCCTTCAACTGATGCAACGTAGTGCATCTCTTCAGTGATTATCCCTTGTCTTGCATAATACATCTGAGTTCTAACATTGTCATTTTTTCTTTTTTCTATCCATTCTCTTCTCATTTTTAATCCTTATTTAAAAGTTAGAAAGTAAAAAAGTTAGAAAGTTAGAAAGTAATTTATATTTTACTTGCTTACTTTCTCACTATCTAACTTTCTCACATCTTTTATCTGTTATGTTACATAAAAAAGATAAAAAAAAGCTTTTATAATGTATAATTTTGTAACACATTAAGAAAAAGGATTAATATTGTCTGATTTAAGTCTTGTGTTACTTGGTGCAGGTGAATCTTCAAGGTTTAAGCTTAAAACAAAAAAACAGTGGTTAAGAGTGGAAAATTGGCCTATTTGGCAATTTGTTGCAAAAAGATTTGAAAATTTTTATAAATTTAAAAAAATAGTTATAACTGCTTCAGATTATGAACTAAAACTCATGCAAAATATGGCAGGCTTCACATTTGTCAAAGGTGGAAAAACTAGACAAGAGTCATTAATAAATGCACTTGAGCATATTGACAGTGATTATGTTCTTGTTAGTGATATTGCAAGAGTTTGTATAAATAAAGAATTTATTGAGAAGATAACCGAGTATATTGGTAAAGCTGATTGTATTGCTCCTTATATAAATGTTAGTGATACAGTTGTGTATAAAAATGAAACAATAGATCGAGAAGAAATTAAACTTATTCAGACACCTCAGCTATCAAATACAAAAATTCTAAAAGAGGCTTTGTCAAAAAATATAATTTTTACTGATGAAAGTAGTGCAATAAAATGGTATGGGGGAAAAGTAGAATATATAGAAGGTGATAAAACATTTAAAAAATTAACTTATATAGAAGATCTTGAAGATATTAAATGTTTAAAACCACCAGCAAAAGATATATTTACTGGAAATGGTTTTGATATCCATCCATTTGTTAAAAACAAGCCTTTAATGCTTGGAGGAGTAGAGATAACCAAAGAGTATGGTTTTAAAGGTCATTCTGATGGAGATGTTTTAATACATTCAATAATTGATGCACTCCTTGGTGCAGCTGGATATGGAGATATAGGAGAGTTTTTTCCAGACAATGAAGAAAAATATAAAAATATAGATTCAAAAATTTTATTGAAAGAGATTGTTGAAATTATTGAAAAAACAGGCTTTGAGATAGTTAATATTGACGCAACTATAATCACCCAAAAACCTAAAATCTCACCTTTTAAAAATGAGATAAAAAACTCTTTATCAAAAATTTTAAATCTTGATAAATCAAAAATAAATATAAAAGCAACAACAACAGAAAAAATGGGATTTATAGGAAGAGAAGAAGGTACTGCTGTTTTAAGCAGTGCAAATTTAAAATATTTTGATTGGACATCTGTCCTTGGAGGTAAAAAATGAAAATTATAATTGTTGAAAATGAGATATATCTTGCTCAGAGCATAGCTGCAAAGCTTGCTGAAATTGGACATACATGTGAAGTTGCTGCAACAATAAAAGAGGCAATTAAGGATGAACATTATGATGCAGTTTTATTATCTACAAATATCAATGGTCAAGATTTCTATCCAGTAATAGAGCATTATAAAGACTCTATTATTATACTGTTAGTATCATATATAAGTAATGATACTGTATCTAATCCACTTAAAGCTGGAGCAAAAGATTATATTTTAAAGCCATTTATGATGGAAGAGCTTATTAGAAAAATTAACCATTTCAGAGATTATGAAAAATTAAAAAAAGAAAATGATGCATTTAAAAAATATCTTCAATTTTCATTAAAAGGTATAAACATAGATAATATATCAACAAAAACAACTCTTCCTCTTCTTATAAAAACTAACTATCAAAAATTTGCAGATTTTTATGCATTTGAGTTTGCAAAAATATATGGAGAGCCTTTTAAATTTTACTCATTAAGCGATAGTGGCGTCTTAAATAGAATAAAAAGTGAAAAAGATACACAACTTTTATATATTACTGATTTTCAAACATTGAAAAAAAGTGAAAAAAAGAGTTTTTTTGAGATAATTGAAAATAAAAATGCACTCATTTCAACAACAGAGGCTATAGAAGAAGATATTCCATTAAATTTTATAGAACTAAAAAGTGATAATAAAATTTTTGATAGAAACGATATTTTATCAATTGATGATTATGTTAAATATATCATTTTAAATTATCAAAATAAATTTCCTGATACCGCTTTAGCAAAAAAACTTGGAATCTCTAGAAAAAGCTTGTGGGAAAAGAGGAAAAAATATGAAATATTCAAGAAAAAATAAAACTCTTTATATTGATCAAGAGGCTCTTGCAACTTTAGCTTTAGCAAAAGAGGGAATATTAAATCCAGTTACACATCTTATGAACAAAGAAGAGGCTCAAGAAGTAGATAAAACGAAAACTTATAAAGGAAAAACATTCCCTTTCTCTTTTATTCTTGCTCCCAGTGGTAAAAAAAATGAAGATATTTTAAAAAATGCAAAAAAAGGCGAAATTTTAGATTTAATAGTAAATGAAAAAAAAGTTGGTGAAATAAAAATAGATGAGATATTCAAAATTAACCCAAAAGAGAGAGTGAAAAATATATACGGTACAGACGATTTATCTCATCCAGGTGTTCAAGATACATTAAAAAGACTTGGAAATTATGCTGTTTCTGGAGAGTACGAAGTAGATTTTGAACAGATTAAAAAAACAAAAGAGATTATTAAAAAAGCAAAAAAAGAGGTTGGTGCAAAAAATATTACTGCTATTATGATGGCAGCAAAACCTCTTCATAGAGCACATGAAAGATTGATTAGACTAAGTCTTGAAAATAGCGATCTTATCGTTATATTTTTATTAAAACCATATTCAAAAGATGAGTTTTCATATGAGCTTAGATATAAAACAGTAAACTATTTTGTTAAAAATTATCTACCAAAAAACAGAGTAGTTATTGTCCCATTAGAAAATACATATATTTTTGCAGGTTTTAATGAGGTCATACTTGATGCAATAGTTGCACAAAATTTTGGATGTAATAAATTAGTTGTTGGGAAAAATCATGCTGGAGTTGGACTTTATTATGATAAAAATACAATAAAAAGTGTTTTTGATATTTTAAAGGGTATTAATATAAATATAGAAACTATTAGTGAATTTGTTTATTGTAATGAGTGCAAAACATTAGTAAGTACAAATACATGTCCCCATGGAAGCCATCACCATATTCATTACAATAGTGAATCGATACTTGAACTTTTAAAACAAGGTATTTTGCCTCCTGCAGTTTTAGTTAGAAAAGAGATAAGCGCTATTATGCTAAGCGAACTTTTTCCAAATAGATTTAAAAATTTAGAAAAATTATATTATAACTTTATACCCTTTTCTGGCATTATGGAAGAAAATAGCGAAAAAGATTTTTATATCGAGCTAATGAAGCTATATCAGACAACATCTTTAACTTAATAAGTGGCATTAGTAATTAGTTATTAGTAATTGGTGTATTGGTTATTAGAGTTAAGAATCAAATTATAGAGTTAGATTACTAATAACTGATAACTCATTACTGATAACCATTTACGAATCATGTATCAAATCGGTTAATAAAGGAAATTTAATGGATTTTCAAAAATGTTTTATAACTGGCTGTTATACAGGTCTTTTGCCAAAAGCTCCAGGTACCTGGGGAAGTATATTTGGTGCCATTTTAGCTTTTTTAATATTACAAATTTTACCTCAATCTTCTCTATTTTTATTAGCAATTCTTGTAACAATAGTTGCAATAAAAGAGATTAATAAATATGAAAGAAAAACAAACACTCATGATGATAAAAAAATTGTAATTGATGAAATTGTTGGTATTTGGATTGCGATAAGTATATTGCCATCAATTTCAATTTTTTGGATTGTTATAGCTTTTTTTCTTTTTAGATTTTTTGATATTACAAAAATCTCATATATAGGAAAGTTAGAAAAAAATTTAAAAGGTGCGATTGCTGTAATGGCAGATGATATTTTAGCCGGGATTCTTTCAGGCCTTCTTACAGGTATTTTTTATGTAATTTCTAAAAAATTTATCTTGATTTAATTTAAATAGTTATAGACTATTTGAAAGAGGATCTTAAAAAGGAGTAAACATGAAAAAATTTTTACATATTATTTTATCTTTAATGCTACTATCATCATTATCATTTGCTTATTTTGGTATGGGATTTGGACTTGGTGGATATACTTTTGGTGATATTAAACCTAAAAAGGGATTTTGGGCTGAACATATTGTAATTAATGAAGATGGTACAAAAACAAAAATGAAAACAGTTTTTGCAGGAGAAACAACTTATAAAGGTAAAAAAGTTTATGTTTTAGAAAATCAAGTATATTTTGATGGGCAAAATATGGCAACAATGATGCTTTATGATCCAAAAAAATATGAAGTATTAAAAGTAGCCACACAAACTCCTATGGGTCTAATGTGTCAAGATATGCAGGCACTTCAAGGAATGGCTCAAGGTGGAGAAAGCTATTCTAAGGATTCAACTCCAAAATATGAAAATCCTCATGAAATAAAAAGAAAATATCCAAAAATCAAACACTCTTCTTATACTACGCCAACTGGTAAAAAACTTGATTGTGTTGTTTATAAAACAGATGAGGGAGAAATTTGGCTAAATAAAAAACTGGGAATAGTAAAAGTTGTTCAAAATGGCAAAAAAGTTATGTATCTTAAGGATTTTGGCGAAAATGGAACCACTATAATCCCTATAGATCAAGCTATTAGTTGTCAACCTATGCCTATGTTTCCAATGGGTGGAATGCCACCAATGGGAGGGATGCCTCAATAAGAGGCTAAATCTCCTCCTCTTTTATCTCTTCAAGAATTAAATCAAGTCTATTTTTTAAATTTTGTGCCTTTTCAAATCTGTTTTCAAAAATATCTTTAGATGATGGAAAATTTTCAGTAAGTTCCTTATATACAGTAAGCTTTTCATCAACACTCTCTTTTATAATATCAAAAAGTTTTTTTAAATCATCTTTTGAAGTTACTGCTTTTAAAATATCTCTTAGCATTCTTCTTCTCTCTCTAATTTGAACATCTTCGCCAAATTTTAATCCTATTACTTTTATATCTAATCTACTTAAATATACTCCACATTTTGCAGGAGCAAGAAGATATTTTTGAACTATCTCTATAAATCCACCCTCTTCTTCTGGCTCTTCGCAACTTATTTCGCAACTCTCTTCTTTTACATTTTTTAAAGCATCAAACTCTTTTTTTAAATCATCAAAATTTATATCCATTTTTTTCCTTTATTTTATATTTTTGACATTGGACATTAGACATTGGTTATTAGTTATTAGTAACTTGGAATTTGGAATTAGTGTTAGTAACACACCATTACTATCACTAAATCCTTTAACCTTCAACCTTAACTCCAATAACTAATAACCAATATACCAATAACCATTCACCATACTCACCTATCTCAACCTATTTGTTAATTCTAAAAGTTTTCTATCATCAATCATTGTCTCTTTATCATTTGTAATAAATTTTAATTTTCCATCTTTTTTATAGCAAACCAATAAATATCCATCAACTTTAAAAAAATCAGCAGCCTTTTTTTGATATTCTGGCATAAAAATTGTAATTTCAACTTTAGAATTTTCTAAATTATGTATAAAAAATCCAAAATCATCCTCATTTATATTTATTCCAATCATTAAAAGATTTTTTGGTGCTATCTCTTTATTGACAACATTTATAAAAGATTTTCCAAAAACATCTTTCCCAGCTACAGCAATAAGCTTTTTTCCATGAATCTCTTCAGGCTTCAAAAACTCTCCTTTTTGGTATTCTTACCACATTATCTCCTTCCCACCTAATTAAGATATTCCCCATAAATCTTTTGCTTCTTCTTCTTCAATTTTACATCTTTGACAAAGTTTTTCACCACCAAAATAGGAAAATGGCATACCACAATCTTCGCATTTAACAATATTAAATTTAGCCAAAATTTTCTCTTCAGGCTCAAAAAACTCTTTTGTATCAAAATATTGTGAAAGTTTTATACTATTTTTTTCACACACATCATGACATAAATGGCATCTAACACATAAAAGTGAATCAAAAAATATTTTTGAACCCTTTTTATCTGAAGACAAAGCCCCAGTTGGACATATTCTATAACAGATTGAACAGTTATCACAGCTACTATCAATCTCTTTTTGAGAAATAAAAGTTAGATACTCATTTTCAAGATATTTGTACTCTTTTGGTTTTTCTATCTTTTTCAAAACAGTAAAGAAAATCTTTCTTTTATCTGGAATATTTTTCTCTTTTATCGCTTTTATTAGATGTGTAGGAAGTTTAACTTTTGGATTATCTAAAGCTTCTATATCTTCATTTACCTCTTTTATAGTATTGGCAACACCCTTAAGAGTAAAAATATTAAAAAACTCTCTTCTATTTTCAATCTCCTCTTTTGTAAGAGAGAGTTTTTCTTTTTTTATTTTTTTATCACTTATTGTTGATAATATATAATTTGCCTCTTCTATATTTTGTAAAATCTTATTATAACAGCTATCTTTTATTTCACAATTTTCGCAATGTCCAATATCTAAAACAACTTCTTTTAATAATCCTAAAGATACTAAATATTCAACATTCAAACCTGCTAAACAGACAAAATTTGTTTTACAGCTAATAGTTTCTTCTTCACTTTTTAAAAAATCAAAGAAAAAGTTTGTCATATTTAAACCACTTAAATTCAAAGCCTCAGTAGGACACACTCCAATACATGCTCCACAACTAATGCACTCATCTTGGTAAATATTTAAAGAAGACTCTTCAGTTTTGATAGCATCTTTTGGGCATATTTCCTCACAAGCTTTACATTCGCTAAATTTAGAGTAATACCTAACACAGCTACTTGGATTTAATTTTATCTTCACAAATATTTCCTTAAATCCATTAACTATTTAAATATTCATAATCTTCAAGTAAAAACTCTAAAACCATCTTTGCTGCATCTTTATAAAAAGGAGTTCTTGCTTGCTCAGCAACATTTATGAGATACATTGGAGCAAACTCTAAAATATGCTCTTTTAAAAATTTTTTTTGAGCCTCTTTTAACTCTTTTACAGCTTCTAAATCTTTGTTTTCTTCTGCTCTTTGTTGGGCATCTATTAACATTTTCATAAATTCTAATTCTATACCAATATGGTCAGGGCTCACTGCTCTTGCTCTATCTAAATCTACTCTATAGCCATAATCATTATAGATTTGTATAACTGGATTTGCCCCACCACTTTCAATCATTGCATCTTCACGAATATAAAATGTTTCATATGGAATTAGATGTAAAATTGAAATATCTGTAAAATCCACATTTAAAACCTCATTTATCATTTTATATCTACTGGTTTTTTGTCTTTTATCCCACTCATAATAGTTTGGAAATAGCTTATTAAAATTTGGAAGTTTTTCAATTTTTGATAGTGTATCTTCATCCATCTCTGTTATAAAAATTCTAGATGCAAGAGAATAGATTGAACTTCTTTGCTTTGTAATACTCATAAACAACCTCATTAATTTAGTATAATATATATTTATAATACCAAAAGATATCTTTAAACCTCTTAATTGGAGTGATTAAATGAAAAAAATTTTTATTGTTTTATTTTTATTATCTCTTTTTTCATATGCAGATTTAGGAGAAAAATTATATACAAAACATGGATGTTATGGCTGTCATGGGTCAAATGCTCAAGGTGGCAATGGTTTTCCAAAACTTGCTGGAAAAAGTAGCAGTTATCTAATAAAAAAACTTCAAGGCTACAAATATGAAAAAATTAACTCAAATCGAGCAGATATGATGAAACCATTTGCCAAAAATTTATCTCAAAAGGAGATTGAACTACTTGCAAAATATCTTGAATCATTAAAAAATAAAAAATCTGATGAAGAGAGATATTATGAAGAGTTTATAATAGGCGATAGTAGTGGTAGTTAATTTTCCTCCGCATATGCGGAGGAAAATTATGCTTTATGCATTATGCATTGGGTTTTTATAAGCTCTAAGAGTAAGAGGCGTTGCTGGTCTTTTTATCCAAGGTGGTCTTCTAAACTTCATCTTTTCATTAACTGGTCTTGTTAATTTATCTCTCCATGCTTGATATGTTTTGAAGTTATTTTCATAATTTACATAAACATCACCAAATTTATCCTCTGGTTTTGCTTTTTCAATGTAAACCATTTGATGCCAAGCATGATTTCCTGCAATTGGGTCTGGATGAACAGGAGCAACTGCATTTTGCCATGCACCAGTTAGCCCATCCCACCAGATATTATCAAGATCCTTATTTATCTCTTTAAATTGCCAGCTATCTTCTCTTTTCTTAACACCTGCATCAATTCCCTCTTTTGCTCTCATCTTGCCAATTTTACCATCCATCTCCATTTTATAAAGCGGAGCACCAACACCCATAACACCTAGTCTGTGCTCAAAACCTGGGATTTCTACTGCATTTTTAAGTTTCCATCTTCCTGCATGGTGTGAACATGCTAAAACTCCAGGTCTTGTAGCTTCAGTAGGCACTGCCATTCCAACAAAATATCCACTCTCAAGTCCACTTACAGTATCAACTATTTTTACTCTAATCTTATCGCCTTTTTTAATTCCAAGTTTTTTAGCATCACTAGTATGAATCCAAACAGGATTGTGGTTTTGGCTTATCTCCATTAAATGTTTAGAGTTAACACTTCTTGTATGGATATTGTATGGCAATCTATAAATTGTATTAAGAGCAAATTGATTCTCTTTTTTAATATAATCATGATGAACTTGAGTAACTAAGTGTATCATCTCTTTTTTCTCTTTATCATCTCTTGGATAGATAGGAATAGCATATTCTGGCCATTGATAATCTTTTGCCAACCAATCAACATAGAAATCGAGTCTCTTATCAAGAGTATGAAATCCATGATATGCTTTACCATTTATCTCGATACCAAAAGGCTTTCCATCATGATGTAATACATCATACTCATCTTTTTCTACATGGTCTTTATGTATTTTTTTACCATGAATTGTATAATATTCACCATCAAAAGGGATCTCTTCCTCTTGAGGCTTATAAACATCAGTCTCTTCTGTCCACGCACCTCTATCTCTCATAAATTCATAGCAAGGATATTTACTATTTGGATATGCCGCTTTTGCTGCTTTTTTCAATTTTGGTAAATTACTAAATGCTGCATCATAAAGTTCAGCTATAGTAATTGCTCTATTTGGATCCTCTTTACTTGCCCAATATTTTTTAACGCCATATTTTCCATCTGGGTCAACATAATGCACAAAAAGATTTGCCCAAAACTCATTCTCCTCCCAAACTTCTCCAAGACCAGCTTTCATATGAGCTTCAAGTGTTGCTCTTGTTGGATCTTTTGGTTTCCATCCCATTTTTTCAAGTGCAACTCTTAGTGCTGGCTGTCTAAAAGCAGTCCATTGCTCAGGCTTAGTTGGAGCTGATTGCTGATCATGTCTCTCACCTGCAAGTCCAACAGGCAATACATAATCACAATACCAGTTAGTTTCACTCCAAGTTGGAGAAAGATTAAAAGTTAATTCAAATTTATCTTCTCTTTTTAGTGCTTCAATCCATCTAAATCCATCTGGATTTATCCATACTGGATTGTACATTCTTGGAACCCATACTGCAATTTTATCAGCAACTTTAAAACCTTTTTTATTCCACTTTTCTCTCCACTCATCATCCATAATTAGATGAGGAAGTAAAAAGCTCATCTCATATGTAGAAAGTGGATATTCAGGTGGCCAAGAGTAATCATTCCAAGTATCTACACGTTCAGGCTGTTTTCCTGCAACTGTAGCTTTGAAAAATTTACCATTTACACTTACCTCATGCCAATGGTGCCAACTAACACCACCAATATCACCTTTAAGTGAACCTGTTAATGCAAGAAGCAAAAATCCACTTCTTGTATTCATCCATCCACCACGGTGTCCAATAGTTCCAGCTCTCCATAAATATGTAGATATTTTATCTTCTGCATCTACTATCATTTCCCAAAGTTTTTCAAGCTTATACTCTTGACCCTCCAATTTACACTCTTTTACAACAAATTCTAAAGTATAAGGAGAGTAAAGATCTTTTAAAAGCTCGATAAAGCTCTCATAACTCTCATCATTTGGAAGTTTTGAGATATAACCTTTATCTTTTATGAAATTTAGATAATCTTTATCTTTCATGAGTTTCTTCCAGTTGATCCAATTTTTCATAAACTCATGATCAACCAAATCTTCACCATTTCTGTTTTTTTCATTTAATACTCTATTTGCTAAATATAAATATAGAGCTGCTTCGGTACCTGGCCATACTGGTAGCCATAGATCAGCCATACCTGCACTATTTGAAAGTCTTGGATCAATTACTACAAGTTTTGCACCTTTTTTTCTTGCATCTGCGATTAAACCTGCACTTTGTTGAAAATAGTGCCCGGCATCTGCTGCGTGAGATGATTGTAAGAAAATAAGACGACTATTTGCCCAGTCTGGTGAGTTTCTATCATCATTTGCCCACTGAATAGATCCTTGTCTAGCACCTGCACTACATATATTTGTATGAGAATCAAATCCATCAAATCCTAAAGTATGAGGAACTTTTCCACTAAAACCGTTCTCATTTGGTCTACCAACATGATAGATAAACATTTTTCTGCTTACTTCATCACCTTTTTCAAGAAGTTCAGCAATTTTTTTGCCGATATCTTTCATTGCCTCATCCCAGGTAACTCTTACCCATTTTCCTTCACCTCTTTTGCTACCTGGAGCTCTTTTTAGTGGAAATGGTATTCTATCTGGGTCATACATTTGTGACCAAGTACCATAACCTTTAGCACAGTTTCTACCTCTACTTCCTGTATGAAGTGGATTTCCCATATATTTTTTAACTGTTAAACTCTTTTTATCAACCCAAGCAGTTAAACCACATCCAGCTTCACAGTTACTACATACTGTTGGGACTATAATATATTCATTAACATAGATTCCATCTGGATTATCTTTGCTTTGAACACCTTTTCTATCTATACCACCTCTTTTCCAATCTTCACCATCAAGCTCTTTAAAATCATCCCACTGTTCAAGAGGAGGATAAAATTGCAATGTTTTTGGTGTATTTGTAAATGTTGTTTCATTTGCTAATGCTGGTGTTTCAACAATTGTACTAAAAACACCTTTAGCTACTACAGCCCCTGTTATTGTTGCTGCTGTACCTTTTAAGAAATTTCTTCTACTCTCTAAAAAACTCATTTCTTCTCCTTAACTAAGAGGTAGTAATTGTGGAATTATTAGCCATACATGTTTTGCTATATATAAACCCACAATAGCCGAAAAACTTGCAAGATATAAAAGCGATCCACTTTTACTTTTTAAACTAAAATAAACAAGAATCATTGGAATTATAAAAGCCAGCCATTGACCTGCCCAAAACAACTCATGCATTACACCATGCTCTTTTACATATGCAATTATTGCTGCAACCTCTTCAGCTTTCATATGTCCAAAGTAGTATTCGCCCATGTATATTGTAAAGCTTAAAAATGCACTTGCTCCAAGAATGATTGCCAAATCTCTTTTAACTTCATAACTCCAATTTCCACCTATTAACAAAAACACTGCACTTCCGCAAAGTAGTGCTGCAAGCAACATCTGTGCAAGTTCAGTTGGCGTTTGCCAAAGCTCTCTTGCTGTTGCTTCTCCCATAATTGTAGCAGTATACATAGTTACAGGGATTGCTAATATAACAGCTAATTTTAATAATGGAGAATATAAATTTTCTAATTTACACTCTTTTTTCAAAAGATATTTTTTAACAGCTATTACTGCTAAAATAAATATTATACCCGTAAATACTGTAGCCATCCAAGCACCAACTGTTATAGCACTTGTAAAATGTGGATAGAAAAATATATGCCACATTCTAAATGGTTGATGAAGATCTAACAGTGTAAATAGTAAAAATATATTTAAAAATATAAATGAGATAATTGGCATTAAAACTTTTACTTTATCGCCAGTCTCTTTTGAATATCTTGCTAAAAGATAAGCACCTACAAAAACAACTCCAGTTCCTATACTTTTTGCCCACATATTTAAAGTAATCATCCAACCCCAAATAACTTGAGGAATAGGCACATCCAATGTTACTATAGCATTTGTTGCTGCAACTGTATGTTCAACCATTAGTGACCTCCTATATGGTCTAAATGAGTTATATTATTAAAAAGACTATATCCCTCTTCTCTTTTACTTGCAAGAGGATTAAGATGAACTTCACCACCTCCAACGTAAAAATGTTTAGGATGTGTATTTTTTTCTGGTTTTCTAACTCTTACTCCTCCATCTTTTTGATGTTCCATAATATATCTTGAAATATGACTTGTAGGATCATCAAGATCTCCAAAAATATTTGCTTCTACGGGACATGCTACAACACAGGCTGGCATCATCTCACTTGCAACTCTATGAGCACAATATGTACATTTATCAGCTGTATTTGTAACAGGATCCATATATATTGCACCATATGGACACGCCATCATACATCCAGCACATCCAATACATCTCTCTTTATCGATATTAACTATCCCATTATCAAGATAGTGCAAAGCACTAACAGGACATATTCTCTCGCATGGTGCATCTTCACAGTGATTACACCTAAGAGGTGTATATGTTCTTCTTGTTTCAGGATATTCTCCTACATCAACATATTTAACTCTAAGCCTCCAACTATGCAGTGGAACCTGATTTTCCACTTTACAAGCAACCTCACACCCTTTGCAACCCATACAAAGGTCTAGGTCAACCAAAAAACCCAATTTCATATGCACTCCTTTTTTGTAGGTGAGTAAGGTAAGTGAGTTTAGTAATGTGAGTAAGCTTTTATTATTTTACTTACTCAACCACTCACCTAAATATAAGTTTAGCTTCTAACAAGCATAACTTTAACTAAAATAACGATTTTACCGCTACTTTGTAGCTATTAATAGATTAACATTACAAACTTAACTATAACTAAAATTAATAAATTTTTTGTAAATTAATATCTATTTTTTCTATTTTTGAGAAATATCTGCTAGATTAATAAAACATATTTAAATGCAAGATAAAAAAAATTGAAGAATTATCTATAATTTAAATGAGAAAGTTGAGCCTTTTTTATATTGTGAAGAGATTACAAGTTTTGAATTATGAAGATTTAATATATAATTTACCAAATAAAGACCTAAACCCATTGAATTATCCCAACTGTTTCTTCGTGCTCTATAAAATTTCTTTGTAATTTTTTCAATCTCTTCATCTTTAATTCCAATACCTTTATCTATAACTTTTATCTCTTTGTTTTTTATCAAAACCTTAACTTCTGATTCAGAATATTTTAATGCATTATCTATTAAATTTATTAAAACCATCTCTATCATAGTTTTATCAGCATAAACTTCTGTTGATTCGCATTCAAATATAATTTCTCTATTTTTATATTTATCTCTCAATAGTTTTACAGCCTCTTTAGCAACAATACATATATCAAATCTGCTTTTTTTAGGAACTAAGTCATTATTTTCAAACTGGATTGCAACTCTTAATCTATCTATCATATTAGATATTTTACTGCTTGCATTGTATATTTTTTCCAAAAATTTTTTTTGCATCTGTTTATCTAAATCTTCCTCTTCCATAAGAGTTTGAACATAGCCATTTATTACAGCAACAGGATTTTTAAATTCATGACTTATTGCAGATATTAATTCGCTTCTTTGCTTGTTGATTTGTTTGAGTTTTTTGTTAATTTTATCTTTTTTCTCTTCTCTTTTTTTCAATTTTTTTGTTAATTTTTTAAGATAGTCTCCTATCTCTTCAAACTCTTTTGCAAAATTCACACTCAAACTTTTACTATAATTTTTATTTGCAATTGCATTTAAATAATCTAAAAGTTTTGTTATTTCATTATTTATTTTTTTACTTAAAAAATAAGAGATAATAAGAGCAAAAAATATAAAAATTGCAAAAATAGCTAAAAATTTTAACCATAATGCAAGAAAGTTGTTATTTATCTGTTTTAATGATATGGCTGCCCTTATAAATATATTGCCCTCTCTTTTTGCCACATACAATAGATACTCTTTTAATGTCTTTGAATATCTTATTTTTTCACCCCATCCTTTTTTATCTGCTTCTATAATTTCTGGCCTATTTTTATGATTTTCCATTTTTGTTTTATCATAATCACTCTCACCAATAACTACACCATCTCTATTTATGATAGTTATTCTTTGATTAGTGAGTTTTTTAATTTTTTTTGTTAAATCATCTAAATTTTTTGTATTTGCAATTAAAGGCTCAATTAGTAAAATTGTATTTTTTAGTCTACTTTTGTAATGATTTATTTCTACATTTTTCAAAGTATAATAACTAACACCAGAAATGAGAAAAAAAAGTAAAATAAGCAATAAAAAAAGATGATATAAAAAAATTTGATTTAGTTTTAGCATATTTTATAACCTATTCCTCTAATAGCTTTTATATAATTTTTATCTTTATTTGGATCAATTTTCTCTTTTAATCTTTTAATAGCAACATTGACAGTTTTATCCTGATGAATCTCATTTTTATCCCATACATGCTCTAATAGATAATCTCTTGTCAAAACAACATTTTTATTTTTTATTAAAGTATATAATAGGTCAAATTCCAATTTTGTTAGCTCTACTTTTTTATTATCAATAAATACTTCTCTTGATTTCAAATCTACTTTTATATCTCTAAATAGAAGAGTATTTTCAAATTTTTGCGGTTTTGTTCTTTTGAGCATAGCTTTTACTCTTAAAATCAACTCATTCATATTAAACGGTTTTGTAATATAATCATCACCGCCTCTTAAAAATCCTGTCTCAATATCTATATCAGCATCTTTTGCACTCAAAAAAATAACTGGAACATCTATACCTTTATCTCTTATTTTTTTTACAAATTCACTTCCTTCAAGTCCTGGTAAATTTCTATCAATAATCATCAAATCAACATCAGCTTCATTTAAAAACTTTTCAACATTTTTTGCTGATAAAAATCCTTCAACTTCAAATCCCTCTTTTTCCAATCTATATTCAAGAAGTTCAAGTAGATCAACTTCATCTTCTATAACTGCTATTAAAAATTTCTCCATAATCTTTCCCATATGAAAATTTTAATCAAAACAGATAACACAATAGTTACAAATAATATATAATATGTAATCAATTTGTAATTTAAGAATTATACTATTTCAAAATAGTTTTATATTAAATTTATCAGGAGATAATTTTATGAAAAAGATAACTCTATCGCTTATGGCTTTTTTAGCAACATCAGCAATGGCAACAACTATAACTCTTTATCAAGATAAAGACAGTGGTGCAATATATACAAAACCTGGTCCTAACAGAGTAAAACTTGGAGAATTTATCTCAAAAGATGAAGTTTATAAAACAACTCAAGAAATTACACAAAAGATGAAAAAAGAGACAAAAGCAACAGAGGTTTTTAGTAAAGTTCCAAAACTAAAAATTAACGGTGTTCATTATCTTGGTTTTACACATATTAACTATGAAGATGATAATAAAGCTGATATCAATAGATTTGAAACAAGAAGAAACTATCTACAACTTAAAGCATATTGGAATAAAAAAGATTATGCAAGAATTACACTTGATACACATCAAGATGATACAGGTGATTGGAAAGTAAGATTAAAATATGCATATTTATATCTTGATAATGTTTTACCATACACTGGAGTTGAATTTGGTCAAGTACATAGGCCTTGGATAGACTGGGAAGAGCATCATGGATGGCTTTATAGAAGTATTGCAAAAACTTTTGTTGAAGAGCATGAAGGAGCACATTTAACAAATTCAGCAGACCAAGGAATTAACTTTAAAACAAAAACAGACTATTTTACAAGTGAAATTGGTTTATTTAATGGCGAAGGGTATCATGGAAAAGATAAAGAAAATACAAAACTATCTTTTGAGTGGAGATTAACAGCACACCTTCTTGGCACTGGCAAAAAGCATGTTCATACAACAAGCGATACATATGCAGATATATCATTTTTAGGCCAAATAAATCCAGACTTTAAAAATAGTACAAATGACAAATCTAGTTCAGATTATAAAACTGATGATTTTAAATGGTATGCTATACATGCAGTTTATAACCAACCAATGTTTTTACTTGCAGGAATGTATGCAACTTCAAAACCAAGCGATAAAATCTATGATGGTCATGGATGGAGTATAAATGGAGAGTTCAGACCAGTTAATAAATGGTCAATTTTAGCAAGATATGACAAATGGACAGATGAATCAGGCAATAATGATACAGACAGAAAAGAGTGGATTGCGGGTATTGCATATAAATATAATAAAAATGTAAAATTTATAGCAAACACTTTTGTTATTGACCCAGATAATACCCAAAGCGATGACAAAGAGAGCAAGTATATGTTAACTACTGAAGTTAAATGGTGATTTTTTAAAGTTTGCAGTTTAAAACTGCAAACTTTTAATCAGATTTTCAATACTTTTTCATAGCTTTTTGTTTAAAATATTCAAGAATATCTATTTTTTTAACATTTTTATTAGAAGAGCCATAAAAATCTCTAACTTCTGCTAATTTTTTCATATTTTTAAATTCATTTTTCCATAATCCAAATCTTTTATCTTTAGCATATTTTTGAGCCCTATATAATCTCATATAAAATGAGCCTAAAAGATATGGATCATTTGCATCCAAAAGAGCATACCCATCTTTTATCATTTGATAATTTATCTCTCTTCCATCTTTATAAGAAGCCCATATATGTAAAGATTTATCATTTTCATAATCTATCTTAATAAAATCTATTTTTTCACCAACTCTAAGATTTTCTTTTAAAAAATCTATCGCTTTTGATTGTAGATTTTCTCTTTTTTTATAAGAAACATCTCTGTTTTTTTGATTTGCTTTCAAAAAAGATATAATTCCAGCCAATTTTGCTCTTTTTTCTATTCCATTTTGCTCTATTATTATTGTATTTTCATTAATAATATCTTTGATAATTGCCTCTCTTGCATATATTGTAAAACAAAAAGCAAAAATAAATAGCACTATTTTTTTCATATCCTCTCCTAAAATAAGATTTTCAAATATTGTATCAATTATAAGTTAATTTTATGTTAATTGGTTATAAATTGGATGTTTTCTAACGGAGTAATATCAAAATAGAGATTTTTTATTTTATAGCAACTCTTTTTTGCTACCTCATTTGGATCTTTAAACTCTTGCGGAGGAATGACAAAATCATTAGGCCAAAATTTATATTTTGGAGCTAATGAAAAAACCTTTTTATTTTTCTCTTTTGCTGTTAAAGCAATAGGGATTGTGCCTATTTTATGGATTAAACCAAAACCTCCAACTCCATCAGCACCTAATAAAACGCAATCAATTTTTTCTATAAAATAGCAAGCAGCAGCATCAATAATAAGCTCAGTTTCTATACCATTTTCGCAAAGATTTTGAGCAAGTTTTATCCCCTCATTTTTAGGTTCAGATTTTGTACAGATTACTTTAAAATTTTTTCCTCTTTTTTTAGCTTCTAAAAAAACTTTATATACAAGAGAACTAAAAGAGTGAGTCATAAAAATTTTATTATCATTAAAAATTTCTATTGATTTATCTATTATCTCCTTTTCTTCATTTTGAATCTTTAACAAAAAATTATCACACTCTCTAAAAATATTTTCATGATTTTTAGATTTAATGGATTTTGCAAAATTGTATATAGAAGCCATATAGGGCTGAACTTTTTCTAATAAATTCAGTGCTTTATAAATCTCATCTATATTTTCTTTTTTTAAAACCATATTTTTTATAATGTCAATACTCTTTTTTGTTAAAAAAGAGGCCCCATTAATATTGTCATTTTTTATAGATTTTATCTCCTCTTCCCACCATTTCATTAAAAATCCAATACAACAAATTTGTTAATTTTTAAAATTTAATCTTTTTGTAAAATTAGTTCTATTTTAAAACAAGCACCATAAAATTTTTCGTTGTCAACTATAAACTCCTTGTTTGTAACATTTAAAAAACCATTAAAATGTTTTTCTATTATCTGTTTGCTCATATATAGCCCCATTCCGGTTCCTTGAGCTTTATGCTTTGTTGTAAAGTATGGATCAAAAATTTTAACAATAACATTATCTTTAACTCCTCCACCATTATCACAAATTTCTATAATTAGCCTTTCTTCAGTTTTTAATAATGATACTTTTACAATTTTTTCTTTTATTTCTCTTTCAATTAAAACATCTTTTGCATTATTTAAAATATTTAAAAAAACTTGAGCAAGCTCATTTGGATATCCTACATAAAAATATTTTATTTTTTTGTCATATTCAAATATTGCTCTTATATTATTATGTTTATAAGATGCTTCTACTAAAGAAAGGGCTCTTTTAACAATATCTAAAACATTAAACTCCTCTTTTCTTTTTTCCTGCTTAAAAAAATTTCTAAAATCGTCAATAGTTTGTGAAAGATAATCTGTATAGTTAATAATTTTTTCTATATCTTTCTCAATATCCTCTATTTTTAAAATTCCAGCATTTTTTCTCATTTTTATACCGCTTGCAACAATTTTAATAGCATTTAAAGGTTGTCTCCATTGATGAGCAATATTGCCTATCATTTCTCCTAATGCAGCTATTCTTGATTGCTGAAGTAAAATTTTATCTTTCTCTTTTTCTTTTTTAATATCTTCAATATTAGCTATAACAATTTTTTTATTATTTAAATTTGTTGTTCCAAAAGAGACTCTTATTGGAAAAATTTCTCCATTTTTTCTTTTACCTTCAAACTCTAATGGTACATTATTATTTTTTAAAACACCATTATTTATGAAATTTTTAAATCCCTTCAAATGAGCTTCATAATAATTTTCTGGAATTATTTTTTCTAAAGTGTCTTCATTATCTATCATTTCCTCTTTTTTAAAACCAAAAATTTTCTCGGCATTTTTATTGAAAACATTTACCTTCATCTCATCATCAACTGCAATTATTGCTACTGGACTAGAATTTACTATAGCTTCTTCAAATATCTTCTCATTAATTAGTTTTTTCATATATTCTTCTATTTTCTTTATAGCTGGTCTAAAAATAAATAAGGCTTCAATCAATAACGTAAATAGAGTTAAAATTAAAATAAACTGCTCTTTTTGTACAAGCTCACTAGTTTGCCTTTCACTCTCTTTTTGATATTCATATACTACTTTATCTAAATCTTTCAATAAAACTTGAGAATGATTTAATATATATGATAAACTTTTTCCACTTCTTGTTTTATAAAAATTTTTTGCTTCTTTGATATATTTTTTTACCCTTTTATCTAAAAAAACCGGTTTTTTGAAAAAAATTTTTTCCACACTTTTTGGCATATTTTTTAAAGATATTAAATAATTATGTGATTTTTCCATTAACTCAATTTTCTGCTTTAAATTTTTGGTTTTATAATATATAGCAAAAAGAGCAATTTGTTGAGACAACATTCTTTGTCTACCACTTATATTTATGATTTTGGCATATTTAGACTGTTTTTTTATAAGATTTGTTAAATTTAAATAGGCAAGGATCGATAAGATAGCAATTAAAGTTAAAGCAATCTTATATCTTAAAGATAGATTTGCTATATTATATTTCTTAAGCATTACAAATCATCTCAACTTAAAAAATTTTTAGGTTTATCAAAATAAAATCCTTGAAATTTATCAATATTTAATTTTTTTAATTTTTCAAAAATCTCTTTTGAAGATACAAATTCAGCTATAGTTTGAGTATTTAACTGTTTAGAAAAGTGAGATATTGTCTCAACTATATATTCTGCTTCTTTATTTAATACAATTTCTTGAATTAAAGAACCATCAATTTTTATCATATCTGGCTTCATTTTTAATAGATATTCAAAATTGGAATAACCGCTACCAAAATCATCAATAGCAACTTTAGCATTTATCTTTTTAATTTTTTTAATAAATAGCAAAATATTATTAAAATCTTTTATTGCCTCATTTTCCGTTATCTCAAAAATTATATTCCTACCTATATCATAATAATTTAATTTTTCTAGAATAAATTCAATATTTTTTTTATTATCTAAATCTTGATATGAGAGATTTATGCTTATAACTTTATTTAAATCCTTAGCAACTTGCATAGATTTTTCTATCATAATATTTGATAGTTGATTATACAATTTTGCCTTTTTTGAAATTTCTAAAAACTGAGAAGGAATCAAATAATCACCACTATTTTCAAGTCTCATTAAAGCTTCATAATATATGATTTTTCCATCTTTATCTACTATTGATTGAAAAAATGGAATGACTCTATTATTCTTTATAGCTATTTTAATTATTTTTAAAATATCCATATAATGTTCATACTCTTTTCTTAATTTATCATCCTCTTTAAATATATTAAATCTTTGGTTATGTTTTATAGCTTTACTTAAAGCCATATCAGCTTTTTCTAAAGGATTATCTTTCCCATATCCAATACCAATAGTTACATCTAAATATATGTCTAAATCATAATTTTTTATATATATTTTTTGCGAGGATATATACTCTAAAATCTCTTCAACAAATTTTTTAAATTTTTTTTCATCAAAAAGTTGATCTTGCAAAAATACAAACTCATCTGAACCTGAGCGATAAAATTTTCCATCATATTTTTTTTCAAAAATTTTTAAAAATTGAGAAAATTCTTTTAAAACATAATTCCCATTCTCTATGCCATAGATATCATTTATGGTTTTAAAATTATCAATATCCAAAATCAAAACAATTGGTTCTTTTATATTTTTCAAATCTCTAATTAGAGAATTTCTATTTGGAAGAGCAGTTAACTTATCATAAAAAGCTATTCTTTTTAACTCTTCTGTTTTTTTCTCAATTTCTCTTTTTAAAAATCTATTAATATCTTTTAATTTTTCTCTTAGTCTTTTAGCTTCTATAACTTCATTGGCTCTTGAAATTGCTTCTAATAACTCTTCTATATCGATTGGTTTTAAAATATAGCCGCTAATTTTTTGTTTTATCGTTTTTAAAAGAAGATCTGACTCGCTAAAAGCAGTAACATAAATTATTGGAATTTCTTTATTAATCTCTCGAATCTTTTCTACCATTGAAATTCCATCTAAATTTGGCATCATAATATCTGTAATTATAAGATCGATTTCTTGATGATTTTCATAAATCTCAAGCCCCTCTTTTCCATCTTTGGCTAAATATATTTTTTTAAACAGAGGGGATAATATTTCATAAATATTTTCTCTTATAGATTCTTCATCTTCTACAAATAAAAATGTTAAATTTTTAAAACTTTCATATTTCATATTAGAACCTATTTATATTTGATAATTTATTGTATTTTAAAATAAATAAATTTTTTCTTATAAGTTTTTTATATAGATTTTATAATTTTTTTTAATCAAAAATATTTTAATATATTTTATCCAAGATTTTTTATTTTTGATAGATAGCTATATTTCATATCAAGTTCAAAACTCTCATTTGTTGGATACTCATATCCAAAAACTTTCTTCCATAAAGAGTGATCTTCCATGCACATATAAAAAAATACTTTTTTATGCCAAGGTTTTAAAGATTCATATGCAAATTTAAAAAGTTTTTCTTTTATCTCTAAAGGATAAGAGAGTTTTCCTGCAGCATCAACAAGTGGCATCTGTAAAATTTTTGATTTAAAAGCTCTTTTTCTAAGTTTTTTTATCACAGGTTTTATAAAAGTTAAAGTTCCAAGGCTAACCATAGCAATTCTATTTGGATCAAAATCTTTTAATAATCTATCAAAAATTTCACCATACTCTTTTTGCCAATTCTCATACCATATCATTGGATGGAAATGAAATCCTACAAGTCTATTTTTATCATGGATTTTTTTTGCAGCTTCCAATCTATCATTAAGTGAAGAAGTGAGTCTTTCTTCTTTTTCTATAATTGACTCTGGATTTAAACTCCATGTAGTTATAATATTTGGTGGATAATCATTTTCTAATAAGTATTTTACATTATCACTTTTTGTTTTAAGCTCCAATATAACATTTGGATTTTTTTTGGCAAACTCAATCAGTGCCTCTAATACACCCCCTCTATTTCCCCACATTAAACTATCGCTGCTTTGACCAGTTCCTATATGATAAATCTCATCTTTATCAAGTTTTAAACTTAGTAGTTTTTCTTTTAAGTTTGTATTGAAAGTTATTGTATCTTCGTTATAAAAACTTTGAATTGAGCAGTAGCTACAATCAAATCCACAAGATTCAACCATATCAAGTGTCCAAAGATTGCAGCATCTAGTCTTGGGAGATGCCACTGGACACATACCAAACCCGAGCTTTTTATCAATATTTTGGAATTTAATTTTATGAGTTTTTTCCTTATCTATTTCAAAATTTTTATAGCTTTTTAGTTTTGATCTAATTATTTCATATTTTTCTTTTATCTCTTTTAATATCTTCTTTTTATCTCCATCAATCCATAAATCTTTTAAGTCCCCCTCATCCCACATATTTAAATCTATTGCAATTTCTATAAGCTGTTTTAATTCATTAAAAGTTAGCCTATATTCATAGGCTTTATTTTTTAAAAATTCTCTACTATTCTTTGGTAGATTAAAAAAAAGAGTGTTTTTTATTTTGTTTTCAAAATCATATATCAAGGAAGTAGTATCCCCCTTATCATAAAATATATCATAGCTGCTAAAATTGCCGCAGCAGGAACGGTGATGAGCCATGCAGCAACTATCATTTTTAAAGCACTTCTTTTAACAAGTTCATATTTTTTAACTGCTTTTAAAGCTTTTTTCTCTATTTTTGTAAGCTTGATCTCTCCATGCTCTAGTTTTGCTATAACCTCTTTTTCTCTATTTATTTTTTCTATTAAAGCTTTTACAACAAAAGGATCTGCTTTTTTAAGATCTCCTAAAGATTCCAATGCTCTTTCATACTCCTGTAGTTTTTCCATCTCTTTTTCAAGATGAGCCTCTTTAAACTCCTCTACAAGCTCCTCTTCAGTTTTTTTCTCTTTCTCTTCAAGTCTTAAAAGATATTCTCTTAAAAATCCTACTCCAAATACACCACCAACAGCAATATGGGTTGAACTAACTGGAAGTCCTAAAGCTGAAGCAACTATAACAGTAATTGCAGCTGCAAGAGCTATACAAAAAGCTCTTATTTGATCAAGTTCAGTTATCTCGCTACCAACTTTTCTAATAAGCTTTGGACCATATAGTGCAAGACCAATTGAGATACCAAGAGCTCCAACAAGCATAACCCAAAAAGGAATAGGAGCTTTTTTTGCAAATTCTCCACTCATTATAGCATCACTAATTCCAGCTAGTGGCCCAACAGCATTTGCTACGTCATTTGCACCGTGAGCAAAACTAAGTAAAGCTGCACTAAAAATTAATGGAATAGTAAATAATATATTTATAGATTCTCTTTCATTTGCTAAAGATTGTGCTTTTTTAGCTATCAAAGGTTTTACAAAAAAGAAAATCAAAACTGCTATACCAAATCCTATAATAATAGCTAAAGGAAGAGGAACTTTTACAATATGCTTTAAACCTTTTACAATCAAATAGCTTGCAAAAGCCCAACTCATTATAGATATATAGATTGGAACCCATTTTTTAGCAGCTTCAATTTTTTTCTCTTGAAAAATAACATTTTTCTTTATGATATATAAAAATAGAGCAGCAATTAATCCGCCAAGGACAGGTGATATAACCCAAGAAGCTGCAATTTTCCCCATTGTAGGCCAATTAACCATTCCAAAACCAGCTGCTGCAATTCCAGCGCCCATTACCCCACCAACAATTGAGTGGGTAGTTGAAACTGGAGCACCCATAGCGGTAGCAAGATTTAACCAAATAGCTCCAGCAAGCAATGCAGCAAGCATTATCCAAATAAATACCCTAGTATTTGCTATTAAATTTGGATCAATAATTCCTTTTCTAATTGTACCAACAACATCTGCTCCTGCTATCAAAGCTCCAGCTGCTTCAAAAATTGCAGCAACTATTATTGCTCCCATCATTGTCAAAGCTCCACTTCCAACTGCAGGACCAACATTATTTGCAACATCATTTGCACCAATATTCATTGCCATATAGCCGCCAAATATAGCAGCTACAATTAACAATGTTTTATTTTCTATCCCACTTGCATATACAGAAACATACCACATTACTCCAAGTATAAAAACAAATGCAATAGCAATCCTTGCAGCATCCCTTATATCAAACTTTTTGGCTCTTTTGACCTCTGGAATGTATTTGAGTTCCAAATTTACTCCTTTTTATTATGAACTTTTATAAATCTAATAAAAATAATAAAACTTTTTGGTAACAGTTAGGTAACAAAACTATTTTTTATTCTCCAATCTTATCTCAACAGATTTTGCATGAGCTTCTAATCCTTCAGTATGAGCAAGAAGTGCTGCAGCCTCTCCAATATCGTGAATAGCCTGACAAGAAAAAGAAATAATTGAACTTTTTTTCATGAAATGTTCAACATTTAATGGACTAAAAAATCTTGCACTATTTCCAGTAGGAAGGGTATGATTTGGTCCTGCAATATAGTCTCCAATTGGTTCAGGTGTATTTTCTCCTAAAAATATTGCTCCAGCATGTTTTATTTTTGGAAGTTGCTCAAAAGGATTTTTCGTCATAATTTCAAGATGTTCTGGTGCAATTTGGTTCATTAAATCAATAGCTTCTTTCATGCACTCTGCAACAATTATTGCTCCCCTTTCATCTATAGATTTTTGCACTATCTCTTTTCTTTTTAAAACTTTTAAAAATCCATCTACCTCATAAGATACCTTATTAGCTAACTCTTTTGAAGTTGTTATTAATATAGAACTAGCCATCTCATCATGTTCAGCTTGACTTAAAAGATCAATTGCTACATATTTGGCATTTGCGCTCTCATCTGCTAATATTCCTATCTCACTTGGCCCAGCTACCATATCTATATTTACTTCACCAAAAACAAACTTTTTAGCGGTTGCAACAAAAATATTTCCAGGACCAGTAATTACATCAACTTTAGGAATAGTCTCAGTCCCATAAGCCATAGCAGCAATTGCACTTGCTCCACCCACTTTATAAACTTTTTGGATATTACAAAGATAACATGCCGCTAAAAGAAGTTCATTTGGCTCATTATCTGGAGTTGGAGTTGTTACTACAATATCTTTTACACCAGCAACAATTGCTGGTATTGCATTCATAAGTAAACTACTTGGATATGCAGCTTTTCCTCCAGGGATATAAAGTCCTGCTCTATCAACAGGAGTTACTTTTTGTCCTAGAATTGTGCCATTTTCTTCAAAATCTATCCACGATTTAGGAAGCTGTTTTTCATGATATGATTTAATTCTATCATATGCTAGATGCAAAGCCGCTTTTAATTTACTATCTAGATTTTCATAAGCTTTTTTCATAAGATTTGGATCTATCATTAAATCTTTACTATTTTTTGGCTCCCATCTATCAAATTTTGCAATATGTCTAAAAAGTGCACTATTGCCTTCATTTTTAATCTCTTTAATTATTTGCATCACAATAGGAGTCACATTTTCAATATCTACTTCAGCTCTTTTTAGTATAGTTTCAAACTCTTCTTTAAAATTTTTATCTGTTGAATATAATATCTTCATAATAGCCTCTCTTTTTTATTTTATGATTTTACCAAACTTTGACTTGTATCTTTCTATCATTGTTTCATTTCCTTTTAATCCACCCTGATGAATATATAAAAGTGGAGAATTTTTAGTAATTAGTGATGAGTTCATAAGAGTGATAAAACCTGTTGGATCATACAAAAGATCAAATTCAATACCTGTTTTTTCTTTTAACTCTAACCAAATCTCATATAACTCTTTATAAAGTTTGCCAAATTTATATTTTCTTGGAGGCTCAATTATAACAGGATGAAATTTTTCATTTTTTTCAAGAGCAAAGAATTGCTTTTTGAGATACTCTTTGTCTCCTACGCAAGGGACTGTAAAAACTTGTAATTGGGAATTAGGAATTTGAAATTGGAATAGATTTTTTTGCAAAAAAAGTGCAGTTGTGCCAGTTCCAGATGGTAAAAATATATTTAATTTTTTTATATTTTTTTCATTTGCCCATTCAATAATCTCTTCTGCCAGTAAAGCAATTCCAAACTCTGCTTCTTTACATCTTCCCCCTTCTGGAATTATTAAAGTATCATCTTTTATTTTACACTCACTTAATAGATTCTTATTCCCAATGTCCAATATCCAATGTCTAATGTCTAAAATTTTCATCCCATTCTCAAGAGCTGCCTTTAAGTTTCCAGAGGGATTTTCTAAAAGTTTTTCATTTATCCTTGTATAATATTCAAACTCCCACTTTTTCATTTTTGCTAAAACTGAAAGTGAATACATAGCATTGGATTGCATTGAACCATAAGATATAACTTTTTTTACTTTAGGAAAACTTTTTTTTAGAAAAAAATAAAATTTTCTTGCTTTATTTCCACTAAAATCTACATCGATTAAATCATCTCTTTTTATATAAAAATTGTAGTTTTTAAATGAGAGTTTTTGTATAGGAGAGTTATTCAAAATCAAAAGGCATCCTTGCCTTTTGATTAGTTAACATTTAAACTACGAAGATCTTCATAAGCTTTTAGTACTCTTTGCTTCATAGATATTTCACCTTCTCTTAGCCATTTTCTTGGATCATAATATTTTTTATTAGGCTTATCTTCACCTTCAGGATTTCCTATTTGCGATTGAAGATAGTCTCTATATTTTTCTATATAATTTTTAACACCTTCCCAAAACGCCCATTGAGTATCTGTATCAATATTCATTTTTACAACACCATAATCTATTGCTTCATGAATTTTAGATAATTCACTTCCACTACCACCATGAAATACAAAACTTACAGGCTTATCTTTTTCTATATTAAATTTCTCTTTTATGTATTCTTGAGAATTTTTCAAAATAATCGGCTCCAATTTTACATGTCCAGGTTTATAAACTCCATGAACATTTCCAAAAGATGCTGCTATTGTAAAATATGGACTGATTTTGCTAAGTCTCTCATAAGCTTCAGCTACTTCACTTGGTTGTGTATATAATCTTGAGTTTTCTATTCCTGTATTATCCACACCATCCTCTTCACCACCAGTAACACCAAGTTCAATTTCTAAACTCATTCCAAGTGGTGCCATTCTTTTTAGATACTCTTCGCAAGTTGAAATATTATCTTCAAGAGGCTCTTCACTCAAATCAAGCATATGTGAGCTAAAAAGAGGTTTACCATGTGTTTTATAATACTCTTCTCCTGCAGCTAAAAGTCCATCAATCCAAGGGAGAAGCTTTCTTGCTGCATGATCTGTATGTAGTACCACTGAAACTCCATAGTGCTCAGCTAAAATATGTACATGTTTTGCTGCGCTAATTGCCCCTAAAATTGCTGCTTTTTGTCCATCATTACTCAATCCTTTTCCAGCCCAAAAATGAGCACCACCATTGCTAAGTTGAATAATTATAGGAGAATTAGCCTCACGTGCTGCTTCCATAACTGCATTTATTGAATCTGTTCCTACAACATTTATTGCAGGCAGTGCAAAAGAGTGCTCTTTTGCATATTCATAAAGCTTTAAAAGATCATCACCCCAAACTACGCCAGGCTTTAAAAAGCTCATAACACCCATTTTAGCTCCTGATTATATATTTGTCTTAATTTCTGCACTTTTTTTAAGTTCTTGAGCTTTTTTAGAAACAATTTCTTGAAATTTTTGCATTTTTATTTGCTGTTTAATTTTATCTTTGATATCAGCAAAAGGAATAGTAGAAGAAGGTTTTTTATCTTCAACATAAATTATATGATATCCAAATTGTGTTCTAACAGGAGTTTTTGTAAATTCTCCAACGTTTAATTTAAAAGCTGCTTCGCTAAAAGGTTTTACCATCTGTTTAGGACCAAAATATCCTAAATCTCCACCATTTTTTCCACTTGGCCCAACAGATTTTGTTTTAGCAAGTTCGATAAATTTCTCTTTCAATTTATCTTTTGGAGTTTTTTCTAACTCTTGAATTATTTTTTTCGCTTCCTCTTCACTTTTTACTAAGATATGTCTTGCGTGGACAGTTTCTGGTTTTTTAAATTTTGTGATATTTTTCTTATAAAAATCTTCAGCTTCTTTATCTGTGACTTTTATGGAATCAAACTGCTTTTTCATCCATATTTCCATAGCAAGATCTTTTTTAATTTTTTCGAGAGCCTTTTTATACTCTGGATCTTTTTCTATGCCGCTTTTTATAGCATACTCTTTTAAAAGCTCTCTTTCAATTGCTTGTTCTACAACTTTTTTCTTTAAATCTGGTCTTAATTGATCAAAAGTAATTCCAGCAGATTTTAAAATAGAGTTAACATCTGCTTTTGTTATCTGTTTACCATTTACTGTTGCTAAAATTTCAGCACCCATCATCAATGTTGCAGTCAAAGATAATGCAACTAAACCCTTTACTAAGACATTTTTCATACCAATCCTTTAAATAAATTTTGTTAAGTATCGATTATAGCTAAATTTACTTCATATTATGATAAACATTTTGCACATCATCATTTTCTTCAAGCATATCTATTAATTTTTCAACTTTTTCAGCAGTTTCATCACTTACATCTGTTTCATTGTTTGCAACTAAGCCCACACTACTTTCTAAAATTTTTGCTCCCGTTTTTTCAATAGCTTGCAATACATTATTAAAATCTGCAGGCTCAGTTTCTATAACTAAGACTTCATCAAATTCAAGTATATCGCTTGCTCCAGCTTCAAGTGCTGCTTCCATAATCTCATCATCTTTGTCGCTTCTCTCAACTGAAATAACACCTTTTTTATCAAACATCCAAGCAACACTTCCGCTAGTTCCTAAACTTCCGCCCATTTTATTAAATGCGTGTCTAACTTCAGCAACCGTTCTATTTTTATTATCTGTCAAACATTCAACCATAATAGCAACTCCACCAGGTCCATATCCTTCATAAGTAATCTCTTCATATTTTACACCCGGAAGATTTCCGCTTGCTTTATCAATTGCTCTTTTTATATTGTCCTGTGGCATAGAAACAGCTTTTGCTCTCTCAATCGCTAGTCTTAAAGCGGCATTTGTTTCAGGATTTGGACCTCCGTCACGGACTGCTGTCATAATATCTTTAACTGCTTTTGTAAAAATTTTTCCTTTTTTAGCATCCTCTTTTGCTTTAATATGTTTAACTTTTGACCATTTATTGTGTCCTGCCATTCATTCTCCTAAAGATAAAATTTAGGTAAAATTATATCATATATAAATGTTGAGAATACCTCTACAAAATAAAAGGATTTAAAATGGTTCTAAGAAATAAAAAAGAGATAGAAGAGATAAGAAAGAGACTATTAAAGCATTATCCTGCTGCTCATACTGAACTTATATATCATAACCTTTATGAACTATTAGTTGATGTAATTTTATCAGCACAATGTACAGATAAAAGAGTAAATCAAATAACTCCCGCCCTTTTTAAAAAATATCCCGATATAAAAACTCTCGCAAAAGCAAATGTTGATGATGTAAGAGAGCTTATCAAAACATGCTCCTTTTATAACAATAAAGCAAAAAATCTAGTAGCTATGGCAAAAATGGTTATGGAAAAGTATAACGGAAAAATTCCTGAAGATGAAAAAGAGTTAGTAAAACTTCCAGGTGTTGGTAGAAAAACTGCTCATGTTATAATGATAGAGTATTTCAAAAAAAATCTTATGGCAGTTGATACACATGTTTTTAGAGTTGCTCACAGACTAAAACTAAGTGATGCGAAAACAAGAGAAGGAACAGAAAAAGATCTTGTTGAAGCTTTTAAAACTGATTTAAATGATATTCATCAAGCTCTGGTTTTATTTGGAAGATATATATGCAAGGCTAAAAATCCAAAATGTGAAGAATGTTTTTTATATGATTTATGTGATAGTAAAGATAAAAAAGAGATTAAAAAGAGTTAACCAACTCTTCTACAACTTCTTGAAAGATTTCAATAGATTTTATCTCAACCCTCTCTCTAGTAGAGTGGGGATTATAAATATTTGGCCCAATTGATACAATTTCAAGATTTGGAAATTTTTCACCAATTATTGCACTCTCTAACCCAGCATGAATAGCTTTATATTTTACATTATTGATATATTTTTCATAAATATTTTTTACAATTTTTGCAAGATTTTTTATTTGAGGATTCCAAGCAGGATATTTTCCTTTAGATATTACATCAAAACCAAAAGAGTTTAATAAATTTTTAGTTTCATTCTCTATTTCATTTAACAATTCATTTTTCATACTTCTTGCAGAAAAAGATATTTTAATTTCTTTAATATTAATATCTGCAATTGCCAGATTTATACTGGTTTTTGGAATCTTTAAATCAAAATCGCATCCTCTAACTCCATGGGCAAAACCTGCGATAAAATTTATATATTTATCTGCATTTTTTATACCTAATTCATATAATTTATCAATTTTAGATATTATAAAATTTTCACAATTTTTTAAATTTTCATTTGTAGCTATAATTGCATATGCTTTTGATGGAATAGAGTTGATTCTCTCTCCACCTTTTAACAAAATAAGCTGAAAATCTCTTAAATTTGATAAATATTTTGAAAGCTCTTTTATTGCATTTGGAATATCTTTATCAATATCAACTCCAGAATGCCCCCCTGGAAAATTTATCGTTTCAATTTTGTAAAATTGATAAAATTTTATCTTTTCTAAATCACTTTTTTTAGATGCAAATATATCAACTCCACCAGCACAACCTATAAAGATTGAACCAAGCTCTTCACTATCAAGATTTACCATATATTTTGATTTTATAGAAAGTTCTAAGTTTTTTGCGCCAATTAGACCAATCTCTTCATCATTTGTAAATAGATATTCTGCTTTAATATTTTTACTTATTAAATGAAGCATCAATGCAACACCTATGCCATTATCTGCCCCCAATGAAGAATCTTTTGCCATCAAAAAATCATCTTTCTTTATTATTTCAATATCGGGAGCTTTCCCAACACAAACCATATCATAATGAGATTGTAGGCAGATTTTTCTTTTTTCTTTATAACATAAAATATTGCCTGATTTATCGACTTCCACATTAAATTTGTATTTTTTAGCAAAATCTTCTATAAAATTTTGTAATTTTTTAGTATTTTTAGAGCAGTGAGGAATAGAAGTAATTTTTTTAAAGATATCTAAAATCTCCACTAATACCCTTGTATGTTGATATATTAGACATTAGTTTCTTTCTTCTCGTGATTCGTAAATCATAATTAGTGATTATTGTCATTAGTCATCAGATTTATCTTACCAATGACTAATGACCAATGACTTAATGACTAATAACTTCTTACTCTACTTAACTAAATCTAACCAAAAACTAAAAATGTTTCCCTTTTTCTTTAAAAATTTCTGGCAATCTGTTTTTATCTGTTTTTGTTAAATCCTCTTCAATATATCTAAAAAGCTTATCTTTTACAGTAGGATATTTTGAGCTTAAAGATTCTACATTTTCCCAAACTCTTTTAAAAATATTTTGTGGAGCTGCTAAAAAATATTTTTCTGGATTATTTTCTTCAACGATTTTTGCAATATCTTCTGCTATAGCTTTGATTACATCCTCTTCAAGTTTTTTTTCAAGTTCATGTCTTTCACCTATATTTCCACCCATTTTACCTACATCAGCTTTAAATCTTCCAGCCTCATCAGTAACAACATCTTGCAGTCTCCAGTGAGATTCAACATAATCTATAGAATTTATTAAATCAAGTTTAATATTTTCTGGCTTCAAACCAGCTTCAGCCTCTAAATCCCTTGGACTTGCTTTATAAACTTTCATTTCACCAAGATTTGTAACTATAACAATATCTCCAACTTTCATTCTCATCCTTTCTTTATTAGTTTTTATAATTTTAACACTATTTACCTAAAAATTTGTTGTAAAAGTAGTTAGTTGCTTCAACAAATCCTTCAACACTTCCACAATCAAATCTTTTCCCTTTAAATTTATATGCAATTACCATATTGGTTTTAGCTTGTGTCATTAAAGCATCAGTTAGTTGAATTTCACCATTTTTTCCAGGTTTAGTATTTTTTAATATCTCAAAAATATCAGGAGTTAATATATATCTTCCAATTACAGCTAAATTACTTGGAGCTTCTTCGGCCCTAGGCTTTTCAACCATATTTGAAACAACAAAAACATCTTTTTCAAGCTCTTTTGCCTCAACAACTCCATATTTATGAATATTTTCTTTTTCTACTTCCATAACTGCTACAATAGAACATCTATATTTTTTATACAATTCTATCATCTGTTTTAATACTCCATGATTTTCACCCTCACACAAATCATCAGCTAAAACTACAGCAAATGGCTCATTTCCTATTAAAGGCTCTCCTGTCAATACCGCATGTCCAAGACCTTTCATCTCTTTTTGTCTTGTATATGTAAAAGTACATTTATTAACAAGTTCTCTGATATCAGTTAATAGGTACTCTTTTGATGTCCCTTTTATTTGATGTTCTAGTTCATAACTTATATCAAAATGATCCTCTATTGCTCTTTTGCCACGACCAGTTATAACAGCCATGGTATAAATTCCCGCTTCAATCGCCTCTTCAACACCATATTGAATTAAAGGTTTATTTACAACTGGAAGCATCTCTTTAGGAATTGCTTTAGTTGCAGGCAAAAATCTTGTACCATATCCGGCTGCAGGGAAAAGACACTTTTTAATCATTTTCTTCCTTTAAATGACTTTATAAAAAAATATATTATGATAATTTCTATAAAAAAAAGCAAAAAGTGCAAATCATATACTTGCTCTTTTTTATCTAAATTGTATAAATTTTCTAATATTTTATAAAATAGAAAAGAAAAAGCCATACCAAATAAATATCCAACTTGTTTACTTATATCAACTAAAGTTAGTAGTCTTTTTTTATGCACTATCAATGTTTCTGCTCTAACAAGGTAAGCTCCAAACATGAAAGTAAGTTGATATCCAGCATAAACAAAGAGAGCACTCATATAATTATATGGAGATATTAAAAAGATAATAACAAGCAAAAGCATAATAAATTCTACAAATAAACCTATTAAAAAATATTTTTTTATATTTAATAAAACCTCATAAAATTTAGCAATGATTATCATACCAATTGCTAAAATAATCCCTCCCAAAGAGAAAAGAGAGGGATTTAAAGGCTCATATATTACAAAAATTGAGCCAACTGATAATCCTGTAAATAGTGAATTGAAAAATTTATATTTTAAATAATTTCTAGGTATTAATTTCAAAAATTGCCTTTAATACCAATATAATATCTTCTTACGCAATTTTCTGGATATATAACATCATCTTTTATCCAAACTCCATTTTTATAATTAAAAATATTATCCATTTTCGCAAAAATTTCAAAATTTTTCTTTAATTCATATCCTAAAGATATATCTGTAGAATTGTATGGTTTTTGTTTCTGTTTAAAACTATTTTTAAAATCATCCAGTGCATACATACTTGATCTATATATATGAGAGATATTTGTATAAAATCTATTGTATTTAAAATTCAGTGATAAAGTGATATTATGTTTTGCAACACCTGGCAAATTTTTATCTTCATAATCTTTTATATCATCCTCTTTTGTTTTTGCAATTAGATATGTATAAAAAAGATTGCCAGTTAAATATCCATTTATTTTTTTCCTATATTCTAAATCGATTCCTTTTTTCTCTGTTTTATCAAGATTTGTATTTGTATAAGTTGCAGGATTATAATAGATCTCATTTTTTACATCTATATAAAAAGCAGAAATTTTGAGTTTTTGATCCTTTGTAATTTTATTAAAACCAATTGTATAGGTTTTTGTAATCATTGTATCTATAAAATTATTAAAAACAAAGCTGTTTGTAAAAAAATCATAACTAAAAAATCTATCGATATCTGGAAACTGATATGCTCTTGTAAAATTTGCATAAAAAGAGCTATTATTTGATATTTGATAGTTATATCCTAATGTAATTGAATGATTACTATTAGAATCGCTTAAATCATTGCCATTATTTGGATCATATTTATATTCTACCTTACCTCTTCTATATCCTAAAGATAATTTATGTTTTTCAAATATATTTGAAAGATTCATATAATAATCATAACTATTTTTTGATGTTGTGTTTGATATATTTTCTCTATCTCCATCAAATTTTGAAACTCCAAATATCCAATCAAATCCACCATTTTCATAATTCAATTTTAAATCATACTGCTTATAATCATACCTTGAAATATAGTTTGAAAGCACATATTCTGAAAATCTATCTGTTTTTGAATGTGATAAATTTATTTTAAAATTACTATTGATTTTATAATTTAGATCAAAACTAACAGTTCTATCTTTTATTATTTGATAATTGTATGTATATCCCGCCCAGTTAGGATTACCTTCTTGTTTTGGATCATCTTCAAACTGATCTTTTGTTAATGAATTGGCATAATAGTTTTTAATTTTTGAATTTGTAGCTTGAATAGTAAAATCAATATCATCATTAGGGAAAAAAGTTATATCAAATAAAGATGAGATTTTTTTCTCTCTTGATTCGGGTATATCTGCAGTAATTTCTCTAAAACCTTTTGATCTATAAGAGTCTATATAAAAATATCCAAAAGCACCCTCACCGCTAATACCGCCACTAAAAGTTGTGCCTAAAGTTTTATAGTTTCCTTTAAATATTTTATAGTTAAATCCCTCAGATGGTTTAGTTTTTATATTAATAACACCAGCAGTTGATCCATCACCATAAATTACAGAACCAGAACCTTTTAAAATCTCTATTTTTTCAACACTCTCTAAAGGAATAGAAGATAAAAGAGGAGGTAATAGATCGATATTATTTATTCTTTTTCCATCTATCAAAATAACAACATTTTCAAATCCGCTACTTAAACCAAATCCGTGGATATCAATTTTAGGTGTGAATATATTTCCATAAGTTGAAGAGATATTAACAGAAGTATATCTGTTTAAAAAATCTATAAGATCAATAGATTTTGAGTTTTCAATATCTTTTGAAGTATAAACTTCATAATTAGAACCTGCTCTTAACTCATAACTTTTTATACCTTCTGCTTCAACAACAATATTATCCAGCTCTATTGTGGAGCTTTCATCTTTAGCTGTTTTTTCTTTTGATTTTTCTTTTGCAAGTTCATGCTCTTTTTGCATAACTGTAGATGCAGTAGCTTGAAGATTTGCCATCGAAACAGTTGCTACAATAGCAGCAAGAGAAAAATATTTCCCTTTAAATCCCTTTGCAATCATTTTGTCTCCTTTTTTATTTGGGAATTTTAAAAAAACAAAATTCTACCAAAAATTTTTATTTACTATTAATATTCAATCCCCTCTCTTGCATTTACCCCTTTATCAAAATAGTGCTTTATTTTTTTCATATATGTTACAAGATCAGCCTTTTTTATCATTTTTTCAGTTGCACCTCTGCCAGTTAATATAAGCTCAACATTTTTTGGTTTTTCATCAATAACTTTTATAATCTCCTCTTCGCTCAAAAGACCATACAAAAAAGCAACTAATATTTCATCTAAAATTATTAGATCAAAACTTTTCTCAAATGCATTAAAGACTCTTTCATACTGATTTTTTACCATCTGAAACTGTTTTTTTGAAGGATGAGTTTTTATAAAATTTCCATCCCATTCTCTATCTACTATAACACCAAGACTTTTTAATATCTCTATCTCATGTGAAATCCATGCTTTCATAAATTGAAAAATAAAAACTCTTTTTTTTGCCCCAACAGCTCTAAGGGCTAACCCAATAGCAGCAGTAGTTTTTCCTTTCCCGTCTCCAGTATAAATATGAACAAATCCCATAAAATCTCCAAATTTTGATAAAATATCTTTATGTGTTTAATTATAACAATAATATTTTTACTCTTAGCAATTCAAGCTTTAATTGAAAGCAATATAAAAGGTGCGATACTCTATTTCTCTATATCGCTATTTTTTGCAGTTTTGATGATATTAAATATTATAAGAGTTTATAAAAAGAGGCAAAAAAATTAAATATTAAAATATTTCGCCTCTGGATGGTGAACAACTATAGCACAGGTAGATTGTTCTGGATGAATCTGAAAAGTTTCACTTAATATAATTCCAAACTCTTCAGGTTTTAAAAGATTAAAAATATGTCTGTTTAGTTCTAAATCTGGACATGCTGGATAACCTGGTGAATATCTGGCCCCCTGATACCCTACCATCTTAACATCATGCAAATCTGGCTTTTCATTGCGTAAAATTCCAAGCTCTATGCGTATCTGTTTGTGTGCAATCTCAGCTAAAGCCTCTGCAAGTTCAACACTTAATCCATGAACAAGATGATATTCATGATATTTTCCTGATTTAAAAAGCTCTCCTTCATATTCGCTAAATCTGCTTCCTGCACTTACACAGGTAAAAGCACTAACATCCATACGTTCACTATGAAAATAATCAGCTATGCATCTATGAGGTGGTTTTGATTGTCTTGGAAAAGTAAAAATTTCTATCGCATCACCAACTATATTCTCTATTGGCTCACGATTTGCATCCTCATCTTTTTGCCAGCCAAACTCTGTTCCAAAAACATAGAGCTCATTATCCACACGCCTAGCTGGCCAATATCCATAAAGGATTGTTGGTTTGAATATATTTTTGAGCTCATTTCTTAGTCTATTAAAAGATGGAATCACCTTTTCATCCAATTGCTTTTGATACTCCTCTTTGCTTATACCTTTTGATTTATAACCCCAACGCTGTTTAAAAAGAAGCCTTTTATTTATCCATTCATATGCTATATCTGGATCAATATCAAGAGTCCTTCTTCCCCAAAATGGCGGTATTGGCACAGGAGCTGGTTTTGGCAAGATAATGTTTGCTGGATCAATTCTTACTTCTTCTTTAGGTTTTACCTCAACAATCTCCTCTTCATCTTTATCACTTCCAAGTTTTGTATCAAAATTACCCTCTTCTATTCTACTCATTGCAACAATACCATCAAAAGCGTCACGGCAATAAAATATAGGTCCATCATACTCTTTCCTACAAAACTCATCAACAAACTTTTTAGTAAGTGCTGCACCACCTAAAAGTACTGGAACATCTATACCTTTTTGCTTCATCTCTTTTAGATTTTCAAGCATTACTTGGGTTGATTTAACCAAAAGACCACTCATTCCAATTGCTTGAGCATTATGCTCTTTGTAGGCTTTGATAAACTCTTCAAGTTCCACTTTGATACCAAGATTTATTACTTTAAAGCCATTGTTTGTTAGTAAAATATCTACCAAGTTTTTACCAACATCATGCACATCACCTTTGACAGTGCCTAAAACAAGAGTAGTTTGAGACTGCTTTTCTTTCTTAGGCAAGAACTGATTGAGATAATCAACTGCTGCTTTCATGACCTCTGCACTTTGAAGTACGAAAGGCAACTGCATCTGTCCGCTACCAAAAAGATCTCCTACCTCTTTCATAGCCCCGATTAAAATCTCATTAATGATCTTTTCTGGATCAATTACATCTTTGGCTTTTTCAAGAAGTGGCATTATCCGCTCTTTATCACCATCAATTAAGAGCTTATGAATCTGCTCTTCCAATGGAAGTTTACTTAGTTCATCATCGCTAGATGCCTCTTTTTTCTCTGCTTTACTAAAGTGTTCTATAAACGCAAAAAGAGGATCGCCATTTTCTCTTCTATTAAAGAGTAGATCTTCACAAACTTTTCTATCTTCATCGCTTATTTTATGATAAGGAATGAGATTTTTTACATTCACAATTGCCATCGTAAGACCAGCTTGAACGCAGTGGTGTAAAAAGACGCTATTGAGATACTCTCTAGCATGTTTTTCAAGACCAAAGCTAATATTAGAAACCCCTAAAACTGCTCCAACTTCTGGATGACGTATTCTTAATTCTCTAATCGCTTCAATAGTTTCAATGGCTGCTGTCTGATACTCTTCATCCCCACTTCCAACTGTAAAGGTCAAAAGATCAAAAACTAGATCACCAGGATTTAAACCATGTTTATTTACTGCCCTTTCATACATACGCTCTGCAACTGCAAGCTTTTTCTCTTTTGTTTTGGCCATTCCCTCTTCATCAATAGTCAAAAGAACCAAAGCTGCTCCATAACGTTTAGCCAATGCACAAATTTTGTCAAATTTTTCTATCCCATCTTCAAGATTGGCTGAATTTATAATTGGACGTCCGCCAATATGTTTTAATGCTACTTCAATGGCAGGAACCTGGGTAGAGTCTGGCATAAGAGGGATTGGAATCTTTTCGTTGTAAAGTTTTATAACCTCTTTCATATCTGTTGTTTCATCACGCCCTGCAAATCCAACACTCACATCTATACCATGTGCTCCGCTTCTAACTTGCTGCTGAGCTACACTCAATGTCCCTTCGTAATCACTCTTTAATAAAAGTTCTCTAAAAGCTTTGCTTCCTGTTGCGTTACT
Organism: Nitrosophilus kaiyonis; assembly: GCF_027943725.1. NCBI lineage: Bacteria > Pseudomonadati > Campylobacterota > Epsilonproteobacteria > Nautiliales > Nitratiruptoraceae > Nitrosophilus > Nitrosophilus kaiyonis. The sequence goes on from NZ_AP025696.1 coordinate 91,471, forward strand.
TCGCTCACCCATTAAAAATGGAGGCGGATCTTGCATAAGTGTGCGAGATTCAAAAAGACTTGCAATAGATCTTGGCTGTTTTCCCTTTGGAGGAAGCGGTTTTTTGCCTTCAACTGCATCTACCAAAGCTTTAATATGTTGAGGAGTTGTTCCACAACATCCGCCAAGCAAGGCTACACCATCAATTGAGGTAAATTTGGCTTCAAGCTCTGTAAACTCTTTTGGGCCCATTGGATAGAAGGTATAACCACCTCTGTTTTGAGGAAGCCCTGCATTTGCATGGATACTTATTGGTCTATCCCAAACTTCACTAAGCACCCTTACATGCTTTTCAATCATATCAGGACCTGTACCGCAATTAAACCCAAGTGAAATAATGTCAAATGGCTCTAATATAGTAGCAATAGTTGTAGCATCAGTTCCAATTAGCATAGTTCCATTTTGCTCAATAGTAACACTAACCATTATAGGAATATCAGGAACACTGTCTTGGCAAGCATGGATAGCTGCTTTTATCTGAAGTGGATCTTGACAAGTCTCAAGTAAAAATAGATCTGCTCCACCATCTTTTGCTCCTTTTGCAGCCTTAGAGTAGCCTTCATACATTTCATCATAATCAATATGTCCAAGACTTGGGAGCTTTGTTCCAGGACCTAATGAACATGCAACAAATCGTGGCTTCTCAGAAGTACTATAAGCCTCACAAACCTCTTTTACAAGCTCACATCCTTTTTTTGTAATTTCATATGCCTCATCTGCCAAGCCATACTCATCCAATACCCAGGGCATTGAACCAAAAGTATTAGTTTTGATTATATCAGCACCGACTTTAGCATATGCCTCATGGATGGATTTTATGATATTAGGAGCTGTTTTATTTAAAAGTTCATTACACCCCTCTTTTCCCTGCCAAGCAGACTCTGGTATCTCCTTTGCTTTGGCTTGTAGTTGAGTGCCCATAGCACCATCAATTATTAATATTTTTTCTTTTATTAATTTTTTTAACATAAATCCTCTCTTAATATTTACATATTTTTATTTTATATATTCATATTTTTTATTATAATATTATACCTTGAAATATTTTTAGGAGATTTAATGAAAAAGATTAAAAATATCAAAACAGGAAAAGAGATAGAAAGAGCTGATCCAGTTGATATTGAAGTTCCATTTGATGGTGGAGTTATGATTACTGAAACTGATCCTGCTGGAATTATTACTTATGCAAATAGAAAATTTAGAGAGATGACTGGATTTACAAAAGAAGAGCTCATAGGCTCACCTCACAATATAAATAGACATCCTGATATGCCAAAAGCAGCATTTAAACAGATGTGGGACACAATCAAAAGAGGCGAATATTGGGAAGGCTATGTTAAAAATATTAGAAAAGATGGAAGATATTATTGGGTAATTGTTTGGATAAAGCCAAAATTTGATGAAAATGGTGAAATTATAGGTTATATTGCTGGTAGAAAAGTGCCAGATAGAAATATGGTAAAAAGAATAGAAGAGCAATACAAAAAAATGAAAGAACAAGAGGAGAAAAAATAGATATCTATTTTTTTCTCTTAATAGATTTATAACCGTTTATAATCTCAAGAAGTTCATTTGTTATCTCTTCTTGTCTTAGAATATTTAGCTTTTCATTTATATCTTTTGTCTTTTTTTCAATATGATTTTCAGCATTTATCATAGTATTAAGTCTTGATTGGTTTTCACTGCTTATTGATTCTATAAATGCTCTATATAAAGATATTAAAAGATACTCTTCAATTAAACTATCTAAAATATTCTCTTTTTCCAAATATAAAAGTGGCTCTTTTATTTTTATATATTTTTGAAATTTTTCAAAATCTGGAGGAAGAATCTTTTCATTTTTAATTACTATATCAGAATTATCTAAAAGTTTAGAGTAGATTAATATGAGCTCTTTTATACTGTTTTTTTCAAAAAAATCTACAAGATATTCAACTAAATTTGATACTTTCTCTTCTATTGTATCAATATTTGAAGCACCATCCATTAGATATATTACATTTAATTTTTTTTCGCCTATTTCATCATTTATTTTTCTACCAACTGATATTAAATAGTAATCTTTTTTATCTATATTTTCAAAATATTCTAAAATTTTTTCATTAAATGCCCCGCATAATCCCTCTTGAGCTCCAAAAAGAATATAAAGAGTTTTTCCTTGATACAGTTTTGAGCTTTTAAGATATGGAAAATACTCTATCATATAAGCAATTGAGTCTTCAACAGAGTTTTGATATTCTCTTATATTTGGAAGTTCTCTTTTTGATTTTAAAATTGTAAAATTAGCATAAGCCTTCATAGAAGAGACAATATCTTTTAAATCCTTTAATGTATGAATCTTTTTTTTAAGTTTTTGAGATTCAATCATTATTAAAGTTGCCTTTGTAATTTTCTAAAATTTTTTCTGCAATCTCTTTTATTTTACTTATAATTGATTCATCAATATCTTTTTTCTCTTTTATATTTATAAAAATTTCTGGATAATTAATATCTATGTTTTTCAATACCTCATCAACATAATTTCTAACTTTTTTTAAAGAGATTTTTTCCAAATACCCCTCATTATGAAGCATAAATATTACTACTTGATGAGGCATATCAAAATGTTCAAATCTTTGCTGTTTTAAAATCTCTCTTAAAGCTTCACCTCTTATTAAAAGTTTTTGGGTTTTCTCTTCAAGTTTTGCTCCAAATTTTGTAAATACTTCCACTTCTAAAAATTGAGAATAATCAAGTTTTAATTTTGCAGCAACTTTTTTCATTGCATCAACTTGAGTTTTTCCCCCAATTCTTGATACTGATTTTCCAATATCAATTGCAGGTAAAAAACCCATATTAAAAAGCTCTCTATCTAAATATATCTGACCATCAGTTATTGATATAAGATTTGTAGGAATATATGCAGATATTCTTCCAGATTGGGTTTCAATAATAGGAAGAGCTGTAATTGAGCCTCCTCCATATCTATCGCTTCTTCTTCCTGCTCTTTCAAGAAGTTTTGAATGGATATAAAATATATCACCAGGATATGCCTCCCTTCCTGGAGGTATTTCTAATAATAGCGATAACATTCTATAAGCATCTGCATGTTTTGTTAAATCATCATAAATAATTAAAGCATCTTTTCCTTGGTCTCTAAAATATTCCGCTATTGCACAACCAGCATATGGAGCAATAAATTTTAATCCAGGTGCATCATCTGCAGATGCAGCAACAACAATAGTATAATCTAATGCGTTGTTTCTTTTAAGCTCACCTATAACTTTTGCTATTTGAGACTTTTTTTGACCTATACTTACATATATACAAAATATATCTTGGTCTTTTTGATTTATAATTGTATCTATAGCTATAGAAGTTTTGCCAAGAGAACTATCTCCAATTATAAGCTCTCTTTGCCCTCTACCAATAGGAATCATAGAATCTATAATTTTTATACCAGTATATAAAGGATTTTTTACAAAATCTCTTCTTACCATAGGAACAGCTTCTGCTTCAATTGGATAAAATTTATCTGTTTGTATTTTTCCTTTTTCATCTAAAGGCTCTCCCAAAGGATCTATAACTCTTCCTAAAAGCTCATACCCTACAGGAACTGAAACTGCTTTTGATGTTTTTAAAACCTCGTCACCTACTTCAATATTTTTATAGTCTCCAAGAACAACAGCTTGTACTCTTTTCTTTTCTATTTTTAACGTTAGGGCATATACACCTTTTGGAAGATAAAGAAGCTCATAAAATCCAACATCAGATAGATTTTCAATATCAATAATACCATCACCAATGTCGCTAACAATTCCCTCTTCTTTGTAAATTGGTTTAAATTTACTCTTTTTTAAATCATTTATAACATCTTCAAAAAAATTATCAATATATTTTGTAGAATCCATATTTTTTCTTCTATTTTTGATGTTCAATTAGATTTTCTATTTCATCGATTTGAGCTTTTATAGAGCCATCAAAAAGATATGCATTTACTCTTAATTTTATACCACCTATGAGATTTTTATCAATTTTTATCTCTTTTTGAACATTTTGGCATTTAAAATATTTTGAAATCAAATAATCAATATCTTTCATAATTCTTTCATCAATAATATCAAATAGCGTTATTGATATTTTACAACTCTCTTGAGGCTCAATTTTTTCAAGTTTCTCTTTGAAATCTTTTTCGAAATTTTTGATAAATTTTTCTATCAATAATTCATTTATATCTTTATCTATGATATGAACAAAAAACTCTTTTGCAAACTCTTTGGAAAACTCCTTACTTTTATCTAAGATATATTTATAGATTTTTTGTTTTTCCTCTTCTATTATGGCTTTTTCTTTTTCTAAAATCTCTTTAGCCTCTCTTTTAGCATCTTCTATAATTTTTTCTCTAACTTTTAAAGCCTCAGCATTTGCTTCATTTACTATCTTTTGTTTTAATATTTTTATGTTTTTTAGCTCTTTTTCATATTCATTTTTTAAATCAAGAGCCTCTTTTTCCTTTTCTGTAGCAATCTTAAATCTTTTGTTTATTATCTCTTCTCTCTCTTGTATAACTCTTTTTATAGGTTTAAATAAAACTTTATATAAAATATAAATAACAACTAAAAAGTTTATTATTGAAAATGCAAAAGTCCACCAATTAAACATTTTTAATGCACCACATATTTAATCAAAGGATTTGCAAAAATTATAATCAATGCAATAACAAGTGAATATATTGCAACAGATTCAACCATTGCCATACCAACAAATAATAGCTTTGTAACATCATTTGTTGATTCTGGCTGTCTTCCGATAGTCTCTATTGCTTTAGTTAAAGCTTCTCCTTCCCCTCGCGAAGGAGCATATCCTCCTATTGCAATAGTTAAACCTGCAGTTATAATTGAAACTGCTACAATTATGGTTATTCCATCCATTTATACTCCTTTTTTTGTTTGGGCTGTAATTCCACCAACAATAAATATAAAAGCAAGCATTCCAAAAAGATAAGCTTGTATAACATCTCCAACTAAACTTAATATAATCATTGGCACTGGAACTAATAATCCAGCAAGAAGAGCTAATATTGCAACAATAAGCTCCCAGCTTAGCATATTTCCAAAAAGTCTAATAGCCATTGCAAAAATTCTTGCAAAATCTCCAAAAATATTTAATGGCAATAAAATAAATATTGGTTCAATATATTTTTTTAAATAATTTTTCAAGCCGCTATATTTTATACCATAATAGTGTATAGAAAAAAATACTATCGTTGCCAAAGCAGCAGTAACACTTAAATCTCTTGTAGGATTGTGAAGATATGGGATTATATCAACTAAATTTAAAAACCCTACATATATCCAAATACTTCCAATAAAAGGAACAAGTCCCCATGGATCTTTTTTAAATACTGATTTGATTGTATCATATGTAGCTATTACAATTGCTTCAGCAAAAATTTGAACTTTTGAAGGTTTTGTTATAGATAAATTTCTAGTAATAATATAAGAGATTAACCATATAAATAATATTAATCCCCAACTTGTAACAACTGCATCAGTAACAGGTACTGCATAGTTTAATATCTCAATTTTAAAAGCAACTTGCGGGATAACTATTGTTTTTTCAATCATTTCTTTCCTTAGGTTTTATCTAAACTCCTATATGATATGATATATAAATAGAAATTAAATTTTTTTGAAAGAGACTTATGGAAGGAAAAGTAATTTCTTTAACTGGAAATGTTTGTGATATATATTTTGAAGATGAAATACCAAAAATATTTGAAGCATTAAAAATTGAATTGGAAGAAAAAACTATCTATCTTGAAACTCAAAAGCAGCTCGATGAACATACAGTTAGAGCATTGGCCTTAGGCTTTTTACAAGATGTAAAACCTGGCCAAAAAGTAAAAAGATTATACTCATCTTTAAAAACACCTGTAGGCGAAAAAGTATTAGGCAGAGTATTAAATGTATTTGGTGAGCCTATAGATGAAAAAGAGGCTGATTTTGATCAATATGAAGAGATTCATAAAAATTCACCATCTATTTCAAAACAGTCTGAAAAAATAAAAGTTTATGAAACTGGAATAAAAATAATTGATCTTTTAGCCCCTTTTATCATGGGAGGTAAAGTTGGGCTTTTTGGTGGAGCAGGAGTTGGCAAAACTGTACTTTTAATGGAATTTATTTATAAAACAATAGCTTTATATCAAGGTATATCTATTTTTGCAGGAGTTGGAGAGAGAGTTAGAGAGGGTCACGAGCTATATAATGAAATGATAAAAGCAAAAGTAATGGATAAAACAGTTATGGTATTTGGCCAGATGAATGAAGCTCCAGGAGTTAGATATTTAACTCCATTAACAGCTTTAACAATTTGTGAGCATTTTAGAGATAAAGAGAAAAAAAATGTCCTTTTATTGATTGATAATATTTATAGATTTATACAAGCTGGGCAAGAGGTTTCAACTCTGCTTGGAAGAATTCCTTCTCGTGTTGGATATCAACCAACATTATCAAATGAAATTGCATCAATTGAAGAAAGAATAACTTCAACAAAGAATGGCTCAATTACATCAGTTCAAGCTGTGTATGTCCCAGCAGATGATATGACAGACCCCGGGGTTACATCTGTATTTACACATCTTGATACTTCTATAATATTATCACGCCAAAGAGCAGCTCAAGGATTTTATCCAGCAATGGACCCTCTATTGTCACACTCAAAACTTTTAGATCCATACATTGTTGGAAGTGAACATTATGAGATTGCAAAAGCTGTAAAAGAGACACTTAGCAAATATAAAGAGCTTCAAGATATCATAGCAATGCTTGGTATTGAGCAGTTAAGTCCTCAAGATAGAAAAATAGTTATGAGAGCAAGAAAACTTGAAAAGTTCTTAACTCAGCCTTTTTTTGTAACCCAAGAGTTTACAGGAAGAAAAGGTAAAAATGTATCTTTAAAAGATACTATTCTTGGATGCAAAAAAATATTAAGTGGTGAAATGGATGATGTAGATGAACAATCTTTTTATATGATTGGAAGTATTGATGAAATCACTATTTGATTTGATTATTATATCTCCAACAAAAAAGTTAATTATAAAAGACATAGAGTTTTTTAGAGGAGAAGATGAGAGTGGTACTTTTGGAATTTTAGCTCACCATATTGAATTTTTAACAATTTTAACAAGATCTATTGGCATAATAAAAAAAGATGGAAAAGAACAATATATTGCTTTAAATAAAGGAATTTTGAGATTTAATGATAATAAACTTTTTATTACAACAAGAGAGTTTATTATAAGTGATAAATTAGAGATGTTAAAAGATATAATAGATAAAAAATTTAAAAAAATTGAAGAACAAGAAAAGGTATTTAGACATAATATTCAAAAATTGGAAAAAGAGTTTATAAAAAAAGTGATAAAAATGGAGAAAGAGCTTGAGTAAAGAAAAATTTGAAAAAGAGATTGAAAAAAAAGCCTCTTTTTTAGAAAAATGGAGAAAAAAAGGGGTATTTTGGGGGACTCTTGCTGCAATTGGAACAATTGGATGGATGATTGTTTTACCATCTGTATTAGGTGGATATTTAGGAAAATATATAGATGAAAAATATAACTCTCCCGGTGATATTTCTTGGACTATTACACTTCTTATTTTAGGATTAGGGGTTGGAATATATTCTGTTTGGAGATTTTTTTATTATAAAAAATGAAAATATTTTTTGCTTTTATTCTTGGAGTAATTTTTACTGTTTTTTATTTTTTTAATATCAAATATGAATTAAAATTTTTCTCAATAAGAAAAAAATCTATTTTTTTCAATTTTTATACAAGACTTTTTTTAGCTTCATTATATTTTTCGACCATACTAATTTTATTAAAAGATATTGGATTAATTTCAATAATTACTTTTTTAATTTTAAGATATGTATATTTAGCAATATATGTTAAAAATTTATAACTATCTAATTTTTATTTTTCTTTTTTTACCAACTTTTATCAATCTTGATGGTTTTCCTTCAAAAAAGCCCCTAATATCTTCTACTATAATATCACACACCTTTATAGCAAAATTTTTATCAAATTTTTTACCTGACTCATTTGCAGAAGTTGAATACATCCACTCAAATTTTTTTAAAAAATCAAGATGATGCTTATCTTTTATAACTCTTATTGCTTTAGCGTTTGGATAAATAAATGTCGTTTTTTTTGCCCTTCTAATCTCTTTTTTAAATTTTTTTGGGACTCTTGAGAAATTTTTTAAAGTTTTAAAACTATCTACAGAGATTAAAAAAGGCTTATTTGGATCTCTTTTTTTAATATTAGAGAGTTTTTTTGCATTTTGAGATAAAAATCCCACAGTTGTATCAGTTTGTGCAAGATAGATTTTGTCAGGTTGAAGGTTGAAGGCTGAAGGCTGAAGGATTCTTTCCTTCTTCCTTCTCCCTTCTTCCTTCTCCCTTCTTCCTTCTCCCTTCAACCTCTACTCCTTCAAATAATCTTGCAAAGATTTAGGTTTTAATTTTTCCTCTTTTAATTTTTTGATAGCCTCAGCGGCAACTCTTGCAGCTGCTAATGTTGTAAAATATGGTATATTAAATCTAAGTACAGCCTCTCTTATCTTTTTAGCATCATCTTTACTTGCTTTATTATCACTAGTATTTATAGCTAAGGCAATTTCGCCATTTTTAATCATATCTTCTATATTTGGTCTACCTTCACTAATTTTTAAAACTCTTGAAGATTCAACACCATTTTCTTTTAAAACTTGATGGGTTCCTGAAGTAGCAACTATTTTAAATCCAAGATCGATATACATTTTTGCAATATCTACAGCAAATGGCTTATCATAATCGGTTAATGAAAGAAATAGATTTCCATTAAGTGTCAAACGGTTACCTGCAGCAAATTGCGCTTTTGCAAAGCTTATACCAAAATTATCACTTATTCCCATAACCTCGCCGGTACTTTTCATCTCTGGTCCCAAAATCAAATCAGCACCTATAAGCTTATTAAATGGAAATACCGCTTCTTTTACAGATATATGAGATTTAAGCTTTGGCTTTAATATTCCATTTTGCTCAATTACAATGTTATATTTGTCATAAAATTTTAAAGCCTCTTTTAAATCGCCTTTTATCATAACTCTAGTAGCTACTTTTGCTAAAGGAAGACCTGTAGCTTTAGAAACAAAAGGAACAGTTCTACTTGCTCTTGGATTTACTTCAATTAGATAAACTTTATCTTTATAAATTGCATATTGAATATTTAAAAGTCCTTTTACTCCAAGTCCAAGGGCAATTGTCTTTGTTTGCTTTTCTATAGTTTTTAAAATTTCATCTTTAATAGATACTGTTGGCAAAGAGCAAGCGCTATCGCCAGAGTGAATACCAGCCTCTTCTATATGCTGCATTACTCCGCCTATATATACATCCTTTCCATCACTTATAGCATCAACATCAATTTCAATAGCATGGTCTAAAAATTTATCTATCAAAACAGGAGATTCATTGCTTACACTTACAGCTTCATCCATATACTCTTTAAGCTCATTTTCATTGTAAACTATCCTCATAGCTCTACCACCAAGTACATAGCTTGGTCTAACAAGAACCGGATATCCAATATTTTCGGCAATTTTTAGAGCATCTTCTTTTGTTGTTGCAGTTCCATTTTCAGGTTGCAATAGATTGTTTTTTGTTACAAAATCGCTAAATTTCTCTCTATCTTCTGCCAAATCAATAACTTTTGCGCTTGTTCCTACAATCTTTGCGCCTATTGTAGTTAAAGGTTTTGCAAGCTTTAATGGAGTTTGTCCCCCAAAATGAACAATAACACCATCTGGATTTTCAAGTTCAATAACACTTCTTACTCTTTCAAAATCGATAGGCTCAAAATATAAAATATCACTTGTATCATAATCAGTTGAAACAGTTTCTGGGTTACAGTTGTACATAATTGTTTTTATTCCCATATCTTCAAGAGCAAAAGCAGCATGAACACAGCAGTAATCAAACTCAATCCCCTGACCTATTCTATTTGGCCCACCTCCAATAATTAAAACTTTTTTTTCACTCTCTAACTCGCTAACTTTCTCACTCTCTAACTCTCTAACTTCTTTTGATATATTTGTAGTTGAGTAAAGATATGGTGTTAATGCTTTAAATTCTGCTGCACAAGTGTCAACTTCATTATATTCATGTTCTATTTTTAGATTTTTTCTTGCATTATAAACATCATTTTCTGTTAAATTTGTATGCTCTTTTTCATTGATAAGCTTAGCAATCATTTTATCACTAAAGCCATATGTTTTTGCAACTCTTAAAAGCTTTTCATTTTGCAAAATATCCAAATCAATTCTTTTTTCAAAATCTACAATCTCTTCAATTTGATATAAAAACCATCTATCAATTTTACAAAGTTCATAAATATCTTCTACAGTTAAACCATTTCTAAAAGCTTCTGCAATGTAAAGAAGTCTTTTTTCATTTGGTCTTCTTATCTCTTTTTTTATAGTCTCAATATCAGCTTCAACTTTTTCAAAACCGCTAAGACCAGTTTCAAGTGAACAAAGGCCTTTTTGAATAGACTCTTTAAAAGTTCTACCAATTGCCATTACTTCGCCAACACTTTTCATTGATGTTGTCAGTGTTGAATCAGCTTGAGGAAATTTTTCAAAAGTAAATCTTGGAATTTTTGTAACTATATAATCAATCACCGGCTCAAAACTTGCTGGAGTTCCTGTGATATCATTTTTTATCTCATCAAGCGTATAACCAACTGCTAAAAGAGTAGCTACTTTAGCTATTGGATAACCAGTTGCTTTAGATGCTAAAGCTGAACTTCTACTTACTCTTGGATTCATCTCAATTACTGTCATTCTACCAGTCTCAGGATGAACAGCAAACTGAACATTACTTCCCCCAGTATCAACACCTATCTCTCTTAAAATTGCAAATGAGGCATCTCTCATTCTTTGATACTCTTTGTCTGTTAGAGTTAGAGCTGGTGCAACAGTTATAGAATCTCCAGTATGAACACCCATAGGATCAAGATTTTCAATAGAACAAACTATAATACAGTTATCCTCTTTATCTCTAATAACCTCCATCTCATACTCTTTCCATCCAAGGAGGCTCTCTTCGATTAATATCTCATTTATTGGACTAGCTTCTAAACCTTTTGCAGCTAAAGTTTTAAATTCATCAATATTATATGCAACTCCGCTTCCTCCACCAGCAAGTGTATATGAAGCTCTAATAATTAAAGGAAACCCTATCTCTTTTGCTGCTTCAACAGCTTCTTCTAAAGAGTATGCATATCTACTTTTTGGAAGGTCCATACCAATTTTTAGCATTGCTTCTTTAAATGCTTGTCTATCTTCACCTTTTTTAATAGCTTCTGGATCTGCTCCCAAAAACTTAACACTTTCAAGCATTCCTTTTTCATACATACTCATAGCAACATTTAATGCGGTTTGTCCTCCCATAGTAGGAAGTATTGCATCAACATTTTCTTTTTTAATTATTTGATAAACAATCTCTTCAGTTATAGGCTCAATATATGTTCTATCTGCAAATTCTGGATCAGTCATAATAGTTGCAGGATTTGAATTAATTAAAACAACTCTATATCCAAGCTCTTTTAGAGTTTTTGTAGCTTGGGTACCAGAGTAGTCAAATTCGCAAGCTTGTCCTATTACAATTGGACCCGAACCTATTAAAAGTATTGTATTAATATCTTCTCTTTTTGGCATTTACAACCCTTGTGAAGTTAAATTTAGATATTTTACAAAAAAGTTGATAAAAGTGACATTAGTTATTGGACATTGGTCATTGGTAATTAGTAATTTGGAATTGGGAATTAATATAAGTATTAAGTTTTTAAATTATTACTATATACTAATTATTTAATTATTAACTCTTAGCTCTCATTCACTATACTAACCTATCACTAATTCATATTAATGACTAATGTCTAATGACTTTTAATTATTTATAATGACCCAAAAATATTTTGGATGTGAAATATCTGCATAAGGTTTAATTTCTGCTACTTTATAACTTCCTCTTTCTTTAATTTTTATTACTTTTCCAACTTTTATACCATAAAAAAATATATTATCCATTCCACTTGTAACAACCTCATCCCCAACTTTAATCTGCTTATGCATTGGTATAAATTTTACTTTCATAATTCCATTTTTATGTCCAATAGCAACACCTGGGGCTCTAACATCTCCAATTTCTACAGCATATGCACATTTTTTATTACTATTTAAAAGTGCAAGAGGTTTTGAATTTTTTTCAACAACTATACCAGCTGCGAAATCATCTTTTACAAGACCATAAATTTTTGTTTTATTAAAATCCTTAAAATCTATCCAAACAGAAGAAAAATCACCAAGTTTAGAATATGAAATAGCCCTAACAAGCTTTATATCAAAACTATTTTTTATTGAAGAGTTACACTCTTTTTTTATTGATTGAAGTTCATCTTTTATTGCATTAAACTGCAGTTTATATTTTTCCAATTCTCGATTTTGCAAAAGAAGATTTTCTATAGTCTCTTCTTGATTTAAATGAAGTAATATAATATTTTCTAAATAATCATTTATTTGATGATATTTTATTTTTATAAAATTTGTAAAATCTTGTAACTCTTTTTGGAGGAAATTAAATTTAATTCCTCCAATAAAAAGAAGTAAAATAGTTAAATATAAAATAAATTTTTTATTCATTAGAGAGTTGCTGAAGGATTTCTATCTCTTCTAAAGCTTTACCTGTACCTTTTGCAACCGCCAATAATGGATCCTCACTAACAAATACAGGCAATTTTACAATATCTGAAAGGTATCTATCTAAATTTCTAATCAATGCACCTCCACCAGTTAATACAATTCCATTTTCAACAATATCTCCAGCAAGTTCTGGAGGCATCTTTTCAAGTATCTCTTTAAGAGCATCTGCTATCTCTTTCAATGGAGCTCTCATAGCCTCATAAATATCATCACTTGTAATTTCTATTGAAGAGAGCATTCCGGTTAATTGATCCCTTCCATTAACTATCATTTTAAGCGGCTCTTTTAATGGAAGGGCTGTTCCTATATTTATTTTAACCTCTTCTGCAACTCTATCTCCAATTAAAAGATTATATTTTTTCTTTATAAAATCTGCTATTGCTCTATCAATTTTATCTCCAGCGGTTCTTACAGACTTACAAACTACAAGACCCCCAAGGCTGATAACACCAATTTCAGTTGTTCCCCCGCCAATATCAACAACAAGATTTCCATGAGGCTCTTTTATAGGAAGACCTGCGCCAATAGCTGCAGCCATTGGCTCTTCAATTAAAAATACTTCTCTTGCTCCAGCACTTAAGGCTGATTCTCTTACTGCTTTTCTTTCTACCTGAGTTAAACCATATGGTACACAGATTATTACTCTTGGTCTTAGAAATGCTTTTCTGCTATGGGCCTTTTCTATGAAATATCTTATCATCTTTTCAGTCATATCAAAATCTGCTATTACTCCATCTTTCATAGGCCTAACTGCTCTAATATCACCTGGAGTTTTACCAACCATCTCTTTAGCTTCTCTTCCAACAGCTAAGATTTTTTCTCTACCAAATCTATCTTTTTTTACTGCCACTACAGATGGCTCATTTATAATAATTCCCTGTCCTTTTACAAGAACTAGAGTATTTGCAGTTCCAAGATCTATACCCATATCATTTGAAAACCAGCCTATAATCTTATCAAATATCATTATTTTTCCTTATGCGCTCTTTTGAATATTTTTTTTAATAAAAATTGGTTTTTCTTTTTTTTCAATAACATCTTTAGTTATAACTATTTCATAACCTTTATATTCTGGAAGTTCAAACATAATATCAACCATTATCTCTTCCATAATAGCTCTAAGCCCTCTCGCTCCGGTTTTTCTTCTGATAGCTAAATCTGCAATTGCTTCTAATGCCTCTTTTTCAAAAGAAAGTTCAACATCATCAATTGCAAAAAGCTTTTTATACTGTTTAACTAAAGCATTTTTTGGCTCAGTTAATATTCGAACAAAATCATCTTTGCTTAATTGATTTAAAGTTGCAATCATATGAAGTCTACCAATGAGCTCTGGAATCAGTCCATACTGAACAAGATCATCAGGTTCTACATAATTTAAAACCTCTTCATCTTCCATTTTCCCTTTTTTCTCCTGTCCAAAACCTAAAACATTTCCTCCAAGTCTTCTTTTTATTATATCAGTCAATCCATCAAATGCTCCGCCACAAATAAATAAAATATTTGATGTGTCTATTTGAATAAATTCTTGATTTGGATGTTTTCTGCCACCTTTTGGAGGAATATTTACTACACTTCCTTCAATAATTTTCAAAAGAGCCTGCTGAACTCCTTCACCTGAAACATCTCTTGTAATAGACCTATTTTCTCCTAATCTTGAAATTTTATCTATCTCATCTATAAAAATTATTCCTCTCTCAGCTTTTTTAACATCACCATCAGCAGCTTGCAAAAGTCTAACCAACACATTTTCTACATCTTCGCCCACATAACCAGCTTCTGTTAAACTTGTTGCATCAGCAATTGCTAATGGTACATCTAAAAATTTTGCCATAGTTTGGGCCATTAAAGTTTTTCCACTTCCTGTAGGTCCAATAAGTAAAATGTTAGATTTTGCTATTTCAGTATCATCTTCTTCTATATTTTTTTGTTTAAAAATTCTTTTGTAATGGTTATATACAGCAACTGCAAAAATTTTTTTTGCTCTTTCTTGCCCTATTACATATTCATCAAGAACTGCTTTTAACTCTTTTGGAGTCATAAGCTCTTTATCAAACTCTATTTCATTACTCTCTTCTTCCTCTTCACCAAAAAGAATTTTATAAGCTGATACTACACAATTTTTACAAATATATACATCATTTCCTGCAATTAATGGATTTTCTTCACTTTCATAAGATCCACAAAAACTACACTTTCTAAGCATCCATTTCCTTTATTTAAATTTAGACATCAGTCGGTAGTCCTTAGTAACTTTATTTCGTTATTCGTAATTAGTAATTAGTGTTAAGTTTTTTAAACTAACACTAACACGATTCACTATCAATAAATTCTTAATTCTTAACTCTTACACTATCTATAAAACTCAATGATTAATGACTTAATGACTAATGACTTCTTGCTCATCTAAAAGGTATTCCCCTTTTAGTTTCTAAAACAAATTTTGCTAAATTTTTAATATGATCATTATTACTATTTTCATATAAACTTAAAGCTGTCTCTTGCAAAGGTTTTCCACTTTGAAAAAGTTCTTTATATGCTTTTTTAAGAATATCAACAACTTCTCTTCCTAGTTTTCTTCTAAGTCCAACTATATTTAATCCCCTAAGTACAGCTCTATTGCCTTCAGCAAGACAATAAGGAGGAATATCTTGATTAACTGCACTAGCACCTGCTATCATAGCAAAATCACCAATTTTGACAAATTGATGAACAGGACTCATTCCACCAATTACCACATTATCCCCAAGTTCAACATGACCTGCTAATGTGGCAGCATTTGCTAATATACAGTTATTCCCTATAATACAGTCATGAGCTACATGAACATATCCCATAAAAAAATTATTATCTCCAATAACTGTTTTTCCTCCACCACCTTTTGTTCCGGGATTAAATAGACAAAATTCCCTTATAACATTATTTTTGCCAATAATTAATTCTACATCTTCTCCACTAAATTTCATATCTTGAGGAATAGACCCAATTACTGAATTATAAAAAATTTTAGTACCTTCACCAATTATAGTCTTTCCATCAATAACTGCACCTTGCATAATAACGCAATTATCACCTATTATTGCATCTTTTGAGATATAAACATTTGGCCCTATGGTTACATTTTTACCTATTTTTGCGCCTTCTTCAATTATTGCTTTTTCTGAAATCATTAATACTCCATAAATTAGTCATTAGTCGTCAGCCTTTAGTCTTTAGACATTGGACACCGGCCATTTTGTTTCGTTATTCGTAATTCGTAAAACGTGATTGGTAATTGGAAATTAGCTTCTTCACAGCTTCACACCTTCTCCGCTTCCCTACTTATCCCCATTTTCTCACTTTCTCACTTCCTTACTCATCTTACTCAACTACTCACCAAAACACTATCTATCAACAATCATAGCCTTTAATTCTGCTTCTGCAACTAAATTTTCATCAACATATGCTTTTCCTTCAAGCACCCAGATATTTCCTCTATGTTTAATGACATTTAGTCTATATTCTAATCTATCACCAGGTTTTACAGGATTTCTAAATTTGGCTTTATCGATACTCATAAAATAAACAACTTTATCTTTTGCAGCTTCTTGGGCCTCTTTCGATGAGCTTTTAAAAGCCAAAATTCCTCCAGCTTGTGCCATTCCTTCTATTATCATAACACCCGGATAAATTGGATGACCAGGAAAATGCCCTTCAAATACTGGCTCACTGATACTTACATTTTTATAAGCAACTACACTCTCTCCCTCTTTCAAATCTGTTACTCTATCAACAAGTAAAAAAGGATATCTATGTGGTAATATGTTTTGAATTTCTACAACATCTATCATTATTATCCTTTATTGTAAGTTTAAGTTGTCAAAATAGTTGAGTGGTTGAGTAGTTTCTTATATTACAATTTAACCACTCAACTACTTAGCCACCCAACTAATCAACCATATTATTAAATTTCGATATTTTATCTTAATGTTACTAAATTTTCTCTAACATCGTTATATAGTTTATATTTTAAATATATTTCAATTTTTTTTGTTGGAATTTTATCAACTACAATTATTGCAGATGTATCATAATCTTCAAAACTCAAATGTTTTCTTACCTCTATCTCATGTTTAACATCAAAATCACTAAATATCATCTCTTTAACACTTTTAAAATTAAGCCCACTTAGCTCATTAAAAAATTTAAGCTCAATAAATCTTACCTCTTCTCTATTTAAATAATATACATTGCTAAGTTCGAAATCTATTTTGCCTCTAATATAGTCTCTTTTTGATGTGGAATAATAAAGAAAATAGGATGGAATAACATTTTTATCCTCTTTTACAAATGCTCTCAATAATCTATAATTTAAAAATTTTTGTCTTATTATTTTATATTCAATATTTTTCTCTTCTAATTTTATTCTCTCTTCATAAATTTTTAGTCTCTCTTCTATGGAAGCTGGTAATATTTGATTGTTTATTGGATTTATCATCTCATCCATAAAAATATTTTGTTCCTCTCTTTGATTCATCAAACCAAACAGACAGCCACAATAATCTTGACGATATAACTTTTGCTCTTTTGTTACACGAGATTGCTCTTGTGAACCGCCACCGCTTCTATAATCAACAAATATAAACTTAGTATCCAGCTCTTTATCAATCTCTTTTGCACTATTTTTTAACTGCTCTTGAGATTTTAAAGGACTTACCAAAAGAGTTGTTGTGTATCTTTTTTCTCCTAACTCTTTTGCTTTTCTCGCAGCAACTTTTAATCTTTTATCAAAACATATTTCACATCTTTTCCCTTTTTCTGGCTCTTTTTCAAGACCTTCTACAGCTTTTAACCAATTTTCAAAATCATACTCCCCTTCAATAAGTTCAATTCCCAATTTTTCGCAACTTCTTTTTACATCTAAAAGTCTTAATTTGTATTCACTATATGGATGAATATTTGGATCATAAAAAAAACCTATCAATTTTTCATTTGGAAAATCTTTTTTTAGTTTTTCTAAAAAAAAGTGACTATCAACACTACAGCATATATGTACTAACATTCTTCCCCATTCCCTTCCAAATCTTTTATCCATTCAGAAACAACAGCATCACTTGGCATTCTCCAATCGCCTCTTGGACTAAGAGAGATTGAGCCAACTTTTGGACCATCAGGCATACAGCTTCTTTTAAATTGATTTACAAAAAATCTTTTTATAAAAACTTTGAGCCATTTTCTAATAGTTTTTTCATCATATCTATCTTCAAAAGCAATATTTGCTAAAAACTCTATTTTTATTGGAGTTGCTCCATATTTGATCATATGATAAAGAAAAAAGTCATGAAGCTCATATGGTCCTATTATATTTTCTGTTTTTTGAGTAATCTCTTCATCTTTTTTAGGCAAAAGCTCCGGTGAAACAGGTGTATTTATAATATCTATTAAAATATCTGCAACCTTTTTTTCCATATTTGAAGCTACCCAATTTATAACATATCTTATCAATGTTTTTGGAACAGATGCATTTACATTATACATAGAGATATGATCAGCGTTATATGTTGAAAAACCAAGAGCAATTTCACTTAAATCTCCTGTCCCAACAACAATACCACCCTCTTTATTAGCAATATCCATTAAAATCTGCGTTCTCTCTCTTGCTTGTGCATTTTCATAAGTTATATCATGAATATTTGGATCATGCCCAATCTCTTTAAAATGCTCTAAAACTGCATCTTTTATATCTATCTCTCTAAAATCTACGCTAAAATATTCACAAAGCTTTTTTGCATTTTCATATGTTCTGCTTGTTGTACCAAATCCAGGCATAGTTATTGCTATAATATCTTTAAAATCTTTATTTAATAATTCACAAGTTTTTATACAAACCAATAGCGCCAATGTTGAATCAAGTCCGCCAGATATTCCTAGGATTAGTTTTGGATTTCCAATATGCTCTACTCTTTTTGCAAGCCCAGCTGATTGAATATTAAATATCTCTTGACATCTTTTATCTATAACATTAGGATTTGAAGGAACAAATGGATGAGGATCTATATATCTATTTAAAGTATCAATTTTATTTAATTGGTTTAAATTTATAACTCTAAAATTTTCAATAACACTATCTTTATATGAAGTCTCACTAATTCTTATAAAATTTAATTTTTGAATATCAATATCTGCAGTTATAATTTGGCTTTCTCTTTGAAATCTGCTATTTTCATTTAATATTGTTCCATTTTCACCAATAATTAAATGTCCTCCATATACTAAATCGGTAGTAGATTCACCAACTCCACTTGATGCATATATATATCCACCTACAATTCTTGCGCTTTGAGTTTTTACAAGTTCTCTTCTATATTCATATTTTCCAACATACTCATTACTTGCTGATAGATTAAATATCAGATTTGCCCCAGCTTGAGCATAATGCAAAGATGGCGGAATAACACTCCATAAATCTTCACAAATCTCAACTCCAAATAGAATATCTTTATAATGAAATAGAAGATCAACTCCAAAAGGTATCTCTTTATCAAAAAAATCCAAAAAAGAGCTTTTTATATTTTTTCCACTTACAAACCATCTTTTTTCATAAAACTCTTTATATGTGGGAAGATAACTTTTAGGAACTACTCCTAAAATTTCTCCTTTTTGACAAACAAATGCACAGTTATAAAGTCTATTTTTATAAATTGCCGGAGCTCCCAAAATAAATACTATATTTAAATCTTTTGTTTTTTTCAAAATACTGTTTAAATGCTGATAAACATTTTCAATCAATATATCTTGAAAAAAAAGATCAGCTGCACTGTAAGAAGTTAAAGATAGCTCTGGAAAAACTGCAATAGAAATATTTTTTTCCTCTGCTTTAAAAATCAGATCAATAATTTCGCTGCTATTTTTTTCAATATCTGCAACCCAAACCCTAGGAGAAATTGCAGCAACTCTTGTAAAACCATACATCTTAATCTCTTTTTTCAAAAATCTCTATCGATTCGATAATATCACCTTGATCAATCATATCAAGAGTCATAAATGATGAGGCATCATCTTCAGGAATTTCCCCAAAAACTGTATGAATCCCATCTAAATGAGGACAATCAACAAAACATATAAAAAATTGGCTGCCTCCTGTATCGCGTCCTGCATGTGCCATTGATATAGCACCTCTTACATGTTTATGAATATTCTTATCACATTCACAAGGTATTGCCCATCCAGGTCCACCTGTTCCTGTACCCTTTGGACAGCCACCTTGAGCCATAAAACCTTTTATAACTCTATGAAATTTTAGTCCGTTATAAAATCCTTCATTTGCTAAATGTGCAAAATTTGCTACAGTATTTGGAACTTCATTTGGAAAAAGCTTTATCCAGACATCACCTTTATCTTTTATTTTAATTTTTGCCCAGTTTAATCTATTTAATTCGCTATCTGAAATATCGTAAATTTTTAGTTCTTTTTTAAATCTATTAAACATAATATTTTCCTTTTTATACATTTTTAAATTTTTTTTAATTATACCAAATAATTTAAACTCGATTTATAAGCTAATTTGTTAAAATCGAAAAAATCTCATCAAGGATTTGCTATGAAAAAAATTATTGCATCTTCTTTAACTTTAGGCCTATTATCTTTAGCTTATGCAGCAGCATATAAAATCCCAGAACAATCTATAAAATCTTTGGCACTTGGTGGAGCCTATGTAGCTGGGGCAGATGAAGCAGATTGTGCATATTTTAATCCAGCAAATATGAGTTTCCTAAATGAAAAGCAAAGATTTGAGCTTGCATTGACAGCAATATATCTTCCAAAAATCAAATACAGCGGTAAGCAGATAGTTGGAATGAGTGGGAATACACCTATTTACTATAAAGATGTATATGGGAAAAGTGCAGACAATGAAACAAAAAGTGAATCTTTTTTAATTCCTCATTTACATTTCATATCAAAACCTTTTGGTAAGGTAAGATATGGACTATCTTTGACAACTCCTGCAGGACTTTCAAAAAGATGGGAAGAGCAACCTCAAACATGGAGTGCTAAACAGTTTACTTTAAGAACATTAGAATTTAATCCAACAATTTCTTATCTTGTAAATGACAATTTTTCCATTGGCGCAGGTGTTAGAGCACTTTTTACAGATGGAAAAATTAAATTAAATCCACCTGTAAATAGTACAACAAGTTTAGATTATGATATGAAAGGTGACATTAGAACAGTTTTTGGATATAACTTGGCATTAAGTTATAGATTTGATAAAAGTTTTATAGTTTCAGCAACTTATAGATCAAAAATAGATCTAAAAGAAAAGGGTGATACCACAATTACAACATATAATAATGGAAACAAAGTAAATGAAGTAGATACAACGGGTAAAGTTACAGTACCACTTCCAGCAACACTTATTTTAGCAACCTCTTTAGATTTAAATGAAAAAGCAAGATTTGAAATTGTTTATGAAAGAACATTTTGGAGCAGTTATAAAAAATTAAAAATAGAGTTTGACGATGCAGAAAATTATAATATAGAAAAAGATAAAGATTGGGATGACACAAATACATTTAGAGTTGGATTAACCTATAAAAATAGTGATAAATTAACAACAATGTATGGCTTAAGCTATGACCAAACCCCAATACCAGCTAAAACTTTAGGCTATGAACTTCCAGATAGCGATGCTTTAATTTTATCATTAGGAGCACTTTATAAATATAAAGAAAATATATCATTAGGAATTGCATATCTGTATGATTATAAATTTAAAAGAGAGATAAACTTAAGTGATCAAAATATCAATGGAATTGTAGGAGAATTTAGCAAAGGTGGAGCACATCTTTTGAACCTATCTTTTAATTATAGGTTTTAAACATGTTTGAATACAGATATAACAGTTTTTATGAAATATTAAATGGGCATGCGAAAAAAAGAGGAAACAGTATAGCTCTATTTGATGAAAACAGAAAAATAACATACAAAAGGTTAAAACTCAAAGTTGATACTTTTGCAAGATTTTTAGAATTTATAAATATAAAAGAAAATGATAAAGTAGGTTTAGTTCTTGTAAATTCAACTGAATTTATTGTCTCATTCTTAGCTATACAAAAATTAGGAGCTATTCCTGTTCCTATTAATACATTTTTAAAAGAGGATGAAATTGCTTTTATATTAAATGATTGCGATGCAAAAGTTTTAATAAGCTCAGCAAAATTTGCAAAAGAGACAAAAAATCTATTCTCAAAAACAAAAATCCAAAAAATAATATGGGAAGGTGATTATAAAGATTTAGATGAAAATAATATTAGTTTTAAAGAGATATTATCAAATCTTGAATCTCACGAAAAAATAGATTTTAAACCAAATATTGATTATATTGCAACAATTATATATACTTCTGGTACCACTGGAAAACCAAAAGGTGCACTCCTTAGCTATAGAAATATATTCTCAAATATTTTAGGTGTTGAAAAACTTTTAAAAATAACTCCAAAAGATAGATTTATTGTATATCTGCCAATGTTTCACTCTTTTACATTAACTGTAACAGTATTAATGCCTCTATATTTTGCAAGCCCAATAGTTATAATAAGGTCAATATTGCCATTTTCAAATATAATAAAACAGGTACTATTAAAAAGGGTAACAATTTTTACTGGAGTTCCAGATGTTTACAAAGCTCTTGCAAAAGCTAAACTTCCTTGGTATTTTCATCTATTTAATAAAGTAAAATTTTATGTAAGTGGAGCTGCTGCACTTCCAGAGGATACTTTGAAAAAATTTAATCAAAAATTTAAAAAAGGAAAACTTCTTGAAGGATATGGGCTTAGTGAATGTTCACCTGTAGTTTCAGTTAACCTTCCAAACTTGCAAAAACCAAAATCTGTAGGGCCTGCAATTCCAGGAGTTGAAGTAAAAATTGTTGATGAAGATATGGTTGAATTGCCTTATGGTGAAATAGGAGAGATTATTGTAAAAGGTGATAATGTAATGCAAGGTTATCTTAACCGCCCAGAAGCTACAGCTCAAACTATTGTAAATGGTTGGCTAAAAACTGGTGACCTTGGCTATATGGATGAAGATGGATTTATTTACATAGTAGATAGAAAAAAAGATTTGATAATTTCAAAAGGAATTAATATCTATCCAAGAGAAATTGAAGAGATTTTACTTAACAACCCTTTTATCAAAGCTGCTGCAGTAATAGGGAAAAAAGATGAAAAAAGTGGAGAGATACCTGTTGCATATATTGAACTTGAAGAGGGAAGCAATATAAAAGAGAGTGAAATAAAAAAATATTTAAAAGAAAATTTGGCAAATTTTAAAATTCCAAAAGAGATATATATTGTGGATGAACTTCCAAAAAATGCAACGGGAAAAGTATTAAAAAGAGTCTTAAAAGAGAGGCTTGGCAAAGCCAACAGGCTTTAGAAAACAAACTGCTTTGTTTTCGTGCCAAGCCGAAAGATATGAATATATGTGAGTCCGAAAAACAAGGTTTTTCGTGATGAACATATGAGTATCTGGTAGACATTGAAAAAAATCACAACTGTAAAATAGTTCGTGATTTTTGGTCATTTTATAAAGCCGACAGGCTTTAGAAATAAAGGAAAAATATGAAAATTGCAGTTATTGGCGGTGGCGGAGTTGGAGGATATATTGCAGCAAAACTAAGTGAAGTTGCAGATGTTGATCTTATATCTAAATCTCTTCATCAATTAAAAATAATAGAAAACAATCAAGAAAAAATCTATCATCCAAATATTGTTCGAAGTCCGACTTCGAAGTTGTATGATATTGTTATTTTTGCAACAAAAAGCTATGTTTTAGAAAAACATGCAAAAGAGTTAGAAAAAAATGTCAATGAAAATACCATAATTTTACCTCTCTTAAATGGAATAAAGCCATATTATATTTTAAAAGAGATATTTAAAAACTCTAAAGTTATAAAAGGTGCAATCTATATCATATCAAATAAAATATCAACAGATACAATAAAAGTAAAAGGGAAAGGTGCCCTTGTTGTTTTTGAAGATATTAATGATAAAACAAAAAAATTAAAAGAGCTTTTTGAAAAAGCAGGAATCAAAGTAAAAACACCAAAAGATATAGATAAAGCTATATGGCAAAAATATCTATTCATTGCGGCTACTGCAGCTTTAACAACATATTATAAAAAAACTTTTGGAGAGATTGCTAAAGAGCATTTAGATGAGTTTGAAAAAATTCTTGATGAAATTATAGATATTGCAAAACAAAATGGTATAAATTTAGATAAAGAAGATAAAGAAAAAGCAATTTTATTATTAATAAAATCCCCTAAAGATGCAAAATCATCAATGCAGCTTGATTTTGAAAAAAATCAAAAAAGCGAAATTGATAACATTTTAGGATTTTTAGCTACTAATAAAGACACTCTAATCTATAGAATATATAAAAAATTAAAATCTAATTGATTTTGCATAGCTGTTTATAATAATTTGATTAAATTCAGAAACATTCATATTAAATTCATTTAAATATTTATAAAGCATACTATTATCTCCGGCTTCTTGGGCAATAATAAAATTTAAAAGTTTTCCATATATATTATATCTATACATGATAGCATCTTTTATTTCCTTGCTAATTCTCATACTTTTAAAAATTTCATCTATTGGAACTTCAAAAATAACGTCAATTAAAGATAATAGTCCAGTAAGATATGCAATTTCTTCATCTATTTTTATTTTTTTAGCTAAAAGTGACATTAAATCAGCTCTATTTTTAGCTAGCATTAATATAGGGTTTGAAGAAATATCCTCTTCTAAGCCTGAGTATAACATTAAAATAAGCCATCTTTTTAAATTTTTCATACCCAAAAGGGCAACTGCATGTTTCACTGAAGAGATCTCTTGTCTAAAAGAAAAGTAAGCTGAGTTCATTAGTTTTAAAAGATTAATTGTTAATTTTGGTTCTTGTTTTATAAGTTCAACAATTTCGCTAATTTCTGCATTATTATCTATCAAATTTAATATGGAAATAATAGTAAATCTATCTGGATTTAACATTTTTTGTTTTGAAACTACAGGTTTTGAAAAAAAATAGCCCTGAAAAAGATCAAATCCCATAGATTTATATTTTTCAAAATCCTCTTCATTTTCAACTTTTTCAGCTAATAATAAAGAATCTAATTTTTGAAAATAATCTATTTTTTTAAACATCTCTTTTTCATGATGATTTACATCAGCTATATCAAATTTGATAATATCAAAAAGTGGAAAATAGTCTTCATATATTTTAAAGTTATTTGGGTCACAAAAATAATCATCAAGTGCAAATTTATAACCCTTTTCCTTTAAATACCAAATCCTTTCTATAACTTTTTTTGAAGGCACAACTGTCTCTAAAACTTCAATTATAAATTTTTGTGGTGGAATCAAAGATAATATATCACTTTCTAACAGATTATTATCAACATTTATAAATCCAAGCTTATTTCCAGTTAAACTTTTAAAATCAATATTATTAAATAAAATAGTTAAAATATGAGAAGTTGCTCTTATATTATCAGACTCTGTACATACATTTTCTTCATTTGATCTAAACAAAATCTCATAACCAAATATCTTATTATCACTATCTAAAATTGGTTGCCTTCCTAAAAAAACATCATTGAGCACTTCTCACCTCTTTTTAACTAATTGAACAGAGTTTTAATAACGCCTCACTATCTGGCTCTCTTTTTGCAAATGCTTTGAAACTATCTAATGCTGGTCTGCTGCCCCCTTTGCATAATATCTCTTGAAGATAACTTTCACTTATTTCATGATTATAGATTCCATTATCTACAAAGATAAAAAATGCATCAGCACTTAATACTTCAGCCCATTTATAACTATAATAGCCTGCTGCATAACCTCCTGCAAATATATGTGAAAAACTCCATTGAAATCTGTTATATTTAGGTGGTTTTATCACACTAACCTCTTCTCTTACTCTATCTAAAACTTTTTGAACATTAACAGGATATTGCATATGAATTAGCATATCAAAAAGTCCAAACTCAAGCTGTCTAACCATAGCCATTGCGCTTTGAAAATTTTTAGATGCCACAAGTTTATCAATCATCTCATCGCTTAAAACTTCTCCACTCTTATAATGTTTTGCAAACTCTTTTAAAACCTTTTTCTCATATGCAAAATTTTCCAAAAACTGGCTTGGAAACTCTACTGCATCCCATTCAACTCCACTTATTCCACTAGCAAAAGGCTCTTTTACTTCGCTTAATAAGTGATGAAGGGCATGTCCCATCTCATGAAACAGTGTTACAACATCACTTGGTCTTAGCAGACTTGGATTATCTTTCGTTGATGGAGCAAAATTTGCAACAATATAAGCTATTGGATAAATAGTTTCGCCTTTTTCATCAATATGGTGACTTATCCACTCATCCATCCATGCTCCACCTCTTTTACCCTCTCTTGCTTCAAGATCAAGATATAATCTACCAACCAATCTATTTGGCAAACTCAATTCATAACATTTTACACTCTCATCCCATACAGGAGTTTTAACCTCCTTAAATTCAAGTCTAAAAAGTTTATTTAAAAATTTAAAAAGCCCATTTACAGTCTGTTCTTTTTCAAAATATGGCCTATAATACTCCTCTTCAAATCCAAACTTTTCCTCTTTTAACTTTTCACTATAGTATGCAACATCAAAAGCTTGGAGCTCATCTTCTAAACCTTTTTCTTTAGCAAACTGTTTTAGCTCTTCAAACTCTTTTATCGCTTGTTTTTTACTTCTTTTTGCTAAATATTTTAAAAAATCAACAACTTTTTCAGGTTCAGCTGCCATTTTAGTCTCAAGACTAAGCTGGGCATAATTTTTAAAACCTAAAATTTTTGCCTTTTCATCTCTTAATTTTAATATCTCATTTAAAATATCCTCATTTTCTGGAGCTCTTGTAACATATGCTCTGTAAAGCTTTTCTCTTTTTTCTCTGTTGCTTCCATATGTCATATAAGT
This sequence comes from Nitrosophilus kaiyonis, assembly GCF_027943725.1. Classification (NCBI taxonomy): domain Bacteria; kingdom Pseudomonadati; phylum Campylobacterota; class Epsilonproteobacteria; order Nautiliales; family Nitratiruptoraceae; genus Nitrosophilus; species Nitrosophilus kaiyonis. Next base: position 118,284 of record NZ_AP025696.1, read on the forward strand.
TATAAAGCTTGGCTGTTTAAGAGTAAATCTGTAAACAGTTTTTCCATCTTTTTCAATTTTTGCTGCATCAAGGTCAGTTTTTGGAAGCTCTTTTACATCTTCAAAATTTTCAATGATCATTTCATAATTATCGGTAGCTTTTAAAAGATTTTGAGCAAACTTAGAATTAAGCTCACTCAAAGCTATATTTATATCTTTGAGCCTGTTTTTTTTATCTTCATCAAGTCCAACACCACTTAATTCAAACTCTTTTAAAAGATCTGTTAAAACTTTTCTTCTATCTTGCTCTAAAATTTCATACTCTTTTTCATATATATCTTTTAATGCTTTATAAATATTTTCATTTTGTCCAAATTCTGTATGATATCTGCTAATTTCTGGCAATAATTCATTATAAACTTTTTCTGTTTTATCACTATTTTTTACATAATTTAGATGGGATATAGGACTAAAATAAAATCCAAGTTTTTCCTCCATTAACTGTAATGGACGAACAAAATTTTCATATGTTTTTAAAGGAAGTTTTAAAAGCTCTTCTATTTTTTTCCTATTATCATTTATAATTTTTAAGACTTGTTCTTTTTGATTTTCAATATTTTCTTCATTAACTGAAAATTCTGGAAATCTCATAAATTCTCCTCCAATATTTTTTTAATATTTTTGTAAAAAATCTCAAAATCTGGCAATTTCAAATTTGATTCTCTTTGTTTTTTGCCCCACATTGGCTCAGGGAAAAAACTATCATTTTTAAATCTTGCCATTATATGCCAATGAACCTGCGGAACATAATTGCCAAAAGAGGCGATATTAATTTTTTCTGGTTTAAAATATTTTATCATCTCTTTTTCTATAAATTCTAAAGCTTTAAAAATAGCCTCTTTTGTTGCTTTATCGCAATCACTCATCTCTTTACACTTTTTTTTAGCAAAAATTTTGAGCCATGGAACCTCTGATCTTTCTTCTTCAATAAAAATTAAACTATTTTCATAAATCATTTTCTATCCTGTTTCATAATAAATATTTATTATAGTAAAATAATTTTTCTCAAGGAGAGCTGATGAAAAAAATTTTATTGTTAATACTATTTATATCTTCACTTTTTTCTCAAATAAATTGGCAAAATAGCTACAAAAATGCTTTAAATTTAGCAAAAAAAACAAAAAAGCCTCTTCTTGTTTTTATGCAAAGATTAAATCCTCCATGCAGATGGTGTGAAAAAATGAAAAATACAACACTCAAAGATGAAAAAATAGCAAATATTATAAATAAATATTTTATCCCAGTAAAAATAGTAAGAGAAAAGAAAAATTATCCAAATTTTTTAAAATCAAAATATGTCCCTGCAATATTTATATTAGATTTCAATGAAAAACCTATAACAAAAATTGTAGGGTATTGGGATGTAAATGATTTTGAGAGTGATTTGAGATATATTTTGAAAAAATTGAATTCAAAAAATTAATTTTTGTAATATAAAAGAAAATAATAATTATTGTGCAATTCTTTATCCTACAAAATAAAGGAGGAAATATGGAAAATATACCTATTTTTGACCCAAGTGAAGAGATTAAAAAGGTAGCAAGAATAAAAAGTATGGATGAGTATTGGTCTTTAGTTGAAGAGGCCAAAAAAGATTATGAAGGTTTTTGGGATAGGTTGGCTAAAGAAAAAATTGATTGGATAAAGCCTTATAGTAAAGTCTTAGATGATAGCAATGCGCCATTTTACAAATGGTTTATCGGTGGTAAACTAAATGTAACTGTGCAATGTATCGATAGACATCTTCAAAAAAGAAAAAATAAAGCTGCAATTATATGGGAAGGCGAGCCAGGTGATAAAAGAGTTATTACATATTTAGAGCTATATTATGAAGTAAACAGATTTGCAAATCTACTTAAAAACAGGTTTGGAATAAAAAAAGGCGATAGAGTTGTAATTTATATGCCAATGATTCCTGAAGCTGCTTTTGCAATGCTTGCATGCGCAAGAATTGGAGCAATACATTCTGTTGTTTTTGGCGGTTTTAGTGCAGAAGCCCTTAGAGATAGAATAGTTGATGCTCAGGCAAAACTTGTTATTACTGCTGATGGAGCATACAGAAGAGGAAAACCTTATCTTTTAAAACCTGTAGTTGATGTTGCTCTATCAAAAGATTGTGAAAGTGTAGAGTCAGTTTTGGTTATTAGAAGAAACAATGAAGATATCTCTTGGCATGAAGGAAGAGATTACGATTATAACGAGCTTATAAAAAATGAAAGCGGCCATTGTGAGCCTGAAATTATGGATAGTGAAGATCCTCTATTTTTACTTTATACTTCAGGAAGTACTGGTAAGCCAAAAGGAGTACAGCATAGCCAAGCTGGATATATTCTTTGGGCGCAGCTTACAATGGAGTGGGTATTTGATATAAAAGAGGAAGATACATATTGGTGTACAGCTGATGTTGGCTGGATAACAGGACATACATATATCGTTTATGGACCACTTGCTGCAGGGGCTACAACTATGATGTATGAGGGAGTTCCTGTATATCCAGATGCTGGTAGATGGTGGAGAATGATTGATGAGTATAAAGTTAATCAATTCTATACAGCTCCAACTGCAATAAGACTTCTGCACAAAATGGGAGAAGATGAGCCAGAAAAGTATGATTTAAGAAGTCTAAGAATTTTAGGAACAGTGGGTGAGCCAATCAATCCAGATGCATGGATGTGGTATTTCAATAAAGTTGGTGGAGGGAAATGTCCAATAGTAGATACTTGGTGGCAAACTGAAACTGGCGGTCATATGATAAGCCCTCTTCCTGGAGCTACTCCGATAAAACCAGGTTCTGCAACATTTCCACTTCCAGGAATTTTTGCTGAAATAATTGATACTGAAGGAAACAAAAAAGAGCCAAATGAAAAAGGGTATCTATGTATAACTAAACCTTGGCCAAGTATGATTAGAACTATTTGGAACGATCCAGATAGATTCGTTAAAAGCTATTTTGGAACATGTAAAAAAGATGGAAAACCTGTATATTTTAGTGGTGATGGAGCTATATATGACGAAGATGGCTATATTTGGATAACAGGAAGAATGGATGATGTTATTAATATAAGCGGTCATAGACTTGGAACTGCTGAAATTGAAGCTGCAATTGGACACCATCCAAGAGTAGCTGAGTGCGCAGTTGTTGGAAAGCCCCACGAAATAAAAGGAGAGAGTGTATTTGCTTTTGTTGTCTTAAAAGATGATGAAGGTATTGCAGATGAGGTTGAACTAACAAAAGAGATAAATGAAGTTATAACAAAAGATATAGGACCTTTAGCTAAAGCTGATGAGGTTGCTTTTGTTCCAGGACTTCCAAAAACAAGAAGCGGTAAGATTATGAGAAGAATTTTAAGAGCTATCGCTAAAGGTGAAGAGATTAAACAAGACACCTCAACTCTTGAAGACCCATCTGTTGTAGAGAAAATAATACAAATCGTTCAAAAATAATCAAATCCCACATTTACCGGAGCCACATCCACTGGCTCCAACATTAAACTCCTCTTCATATCCACAATTTTCACATCTATATATCACATTTGTCGTACCACTACATCCACCACTTTTACTTCTTTTAACAGTAATACTTTCCTTTTCACACTCCGGACATATCCCTTTTTCAATTTTTGAAAGCTTTTCACCTTTTTGTTTTATATAAAGATAATAAGCTACTACACCCAAAATAGATAAAATCAGTGTAACTATAAACAAATACATTCAAAACCTTTTCATAAAAATTAGACATTAGGAATTGGGAATTAGCGTTAGTATTGGCATTGGTGGAAAGTTTTGAACTTATCACTAATACTATCACTATCCACTATCACTAATTTCTTCTCCACTATCCCGCTTCACTCCTTCACTGCTTCTCCGCTTATCACCTTACCACCTACACCACTAATTTACTCTCTTCCAAACACACTTGAATCTGTTGAAATTGTTTGAAGCATATATTTAGCATCCAAATTTCCTTTTCTATTTGCTCTCTTCCACCAATTTATAGCTTCATCTAAATCTTTTTCTACTCCCCACCCTTCATAATACATCATTCCAATATAATACATTGCTTCACTATTTCCATCTTTAGCTAAACTTTTAAATAAAGGCAAAGCTTTTTCATATTCATCATTTTCAAAATACTCAATTGCCTCTTTTATCATTTTTCCACCTCAGTATAATGTAGTTTTAAACCCTCTTCTGTCATAACAAAACCATTTATGATAATTTTTCCTTCATGAACCATTTTATGATGTTTTGAACAAAGAGGAATAAGATTGTATTTATGATTTGCTTTAAAATGCTCTATAAAACCAGAATTTGCCATAGATTTTGGCTTTATATGGTGTACCTCTTCAACTATTTCGTTACATATTGCACATTTTGTTAAATATACACTTTTATTGTATCTGCTTCTTCTTTTTTTCTTTAAAAGCTCAATCTCATTAAAACTTTTTGTCAACTCTTTTCTTATATCATAAGCATAATCTAAAAATTTTTTGTCAAGATGTAAAGCTTTTGCAAACTCTAAACCATATAAAGTGCTTCCGCTGCCAATTTCAAGCTTTCTATTGTAAATAAGTTTATCATTTTCCTCATCATAAGTTACACCTAAATGTAAAAAAATAATATTTTTTAACTCTTTTATTACTTTTAATTCTGTTAGTTGATGAAGATGAGTTGCAAATATAAAATAGCTTCCAATTTCACTAAGCCTTTTAATTGCAGCACTCACTATGGATAGAGCTGAATATGTCTCTGTTCCATGACTTATCTCATCACCTAAAATTAAAGAGTTAGATGTGGCTCTATTGAATATATTTTTAAGCTCTAACATCTCAATTGCAAATGTTGAGAGACCCTTATATAGATTATCTTTTGAAACTATTCTTGTAAAAATCTTATCAACAATTGAGTATCTCATATAAGTCGCAGGCACAAAAAGCCCGGCTTGCGCCATAATAGTAGCAATACCTACACTTTTCATTAATGAACTTTTTCCACTTGAATTTATACCATAAAGCAAAATACCTTTAATATCTTTTGAATCGCTTGCTTCAATTGTAATATGGTTATGTTTAATATCTTCTACTCTACCCAAAAAAATATCATTTGGTATATATATTCCATTTTCCTCTCTTGATTCAATTATTGGATGTCTAAGCGCAATAAACTCTATTATATTCTCATCTACAATTTCTGGCTTTGAATAGTTGTATAATTTTGCACTTTTAGCCCCAGTTATTGCAAAATCAAGCTCACCTATAAAAGTTATCAGTTTTTCCAAAAGAGCACTATATAGTTTTTCTAAATCTTCTAAAACCTCAATATATGTCTTTTTTACTAAAGATATTAGTCTTGAATGAAGAGTGATATACTCTTTTGATAAATCTTCTATATAACTTGAGCTTATTTTTACACTATTTTTAAGTTTTTTAAAATTAAACTCTTTCAAAAAAAGATGTTTCCCATCAATCAATATAAAGCTCTCTAACAGCTCTTTTTCAATGATTGAAAATCTATTTTTAGTAAGATTTATATAAAACCCTTCACTATCTAACCATCCAATATTTACATATCCTTCATCTTTTTCAAAGAATGATGATACATGCTCTTTTATCTTTTCCAATTTTGATAAAACATCTTTTATATCCTCTTCGATTTTATCTATAAAAATATTTACACCTGGATTAAAAAGATTACTATCAATTTGGTCTCTTCTATATTTTGCGCTATTTTCAAAATTAAATATTCTCTCAAGCTCTTTTCTAAAATTATAAACCTCTTCTATTGAGAAATTTTCTATATTTAGATTATATTTTTTTGCTTCATTATATATTTTTTCTATTGAGTATAAAGAGGAGTGAAGATAGTTCATCTCAAAAGGGTGAGCCTTTTTTAATTTAATTCTTCTTAATATTCTTTCAATATCATAAACCTGCTTTAAGATTCTTTCAAACTTTGGAAAATCCTCAATCAATGACTCAATCAAAAAATATCTTCTTTGAAGCTCTTTTTTATCTTGTATAGGATTTAGTAGTCTTTCTTTTAAAACTCTCTTTCCTATTGGAGTGGAGGTAAAATCAAGAAGCTTTAATAGCGTCATCTCATTTGGATCTCTTGAGATTATATTTAACTGCTCTAAAGCATTATTTCCAAGATATACAAATTTATTATTTCCAAGAAATATCGGACGATTTAGTTTTTCTATAATTGCCGGGTCATGCTCTATTATGAAATCCAGCAAAAATGCCAAAGATTCACTTGCATAAGGATATTTTTCAAGATCAAGATACTCAATTGGACTTAAAATAGATTTGATTGAAAAAACTTTTGAAAAAAGCTCATTTTGATAAGAGATTTTTAGTCTTTGAGCATTTTCATTATAGGTATAATGATTTTTAATCTCCAAATAGTTATAAATAAACTCTTTATCAACCTCCCCTTCAAAAGTTATAACAACTTCAGAAGTATTGTATGTTTGCAAAAGATTAAATATCTCATCAAGAGCATATGTTTTGTCATCTCTTGTTGAAAATACTTCATTAACATAGCATTTTCCAGTAGTTACATCAATAGCACTATATCCAGCATAATATGAGCCTCTATTTTCACCAATTAACAAAGAGACTATAAAATTTTCTGTAGGTTCAACTTGATAATCAAAATTTGTTCCAGGAGAGATTATATTTGAAAGATATCTTTTTACATTAGGAGGCTCGCCTTTTTGACGAATTAAAACTATTGTATATTTTTTACTTTGAATAAGTCTGTTAAGATATCTCTCAAGAGCAAAATTTGGCACACCTGCCATAAGTGGATTTGCAATGGAATTTTCTAAAATGGATTTATTTTTTCTTGTTAATTGAATATTCAAAAACTCTGCTATCTCTTTTGCTTTTCCAATCTTTAACTCTTCATTATTAACCTCATAAACTTCAAAAAAAGAGCCAACCTCCATTAAAACTACTGTATTTTGTCCATACTTTTTTTCAAAAAATTGTTGCAGTTCAAAATATATTTGTGTTAATAGTTTCTTTTTATCATTTAAAAGCTCATTTAAATCTTTAAACTCAATTTCCAAAAATTGCCCCTATTTAAATTTATCTTATTATATCGAAGGTTTGATATAATTTTGATTATTAATATAAAATTAAAAGGATTTTAATGAAGCTTTGTGTTGCTTTAGATTTACCAACAAAAGATGAAAATATAAAACTAGCTCGCAATATAAAAGATTTTGATATTTGGCTAAAAGTGGGGCTTAGAAGCTATATAAGAGATGGAAAAGAGTTTATACAAGAGTTAAAAGAGATAAATTCAAATTTTAATATTTTTCTTGATTTAAAACTTTATGATATTCCTAATACAATGGCAGATGCTGCTGAAGAGATTGCTAAAATTGGTGTTGAAATGTTTAATATTCATGCCAGTGCTGGCAAAGAAGCTATGAATATGGTTATGCAAAGACTTAAAACTTTTGAAAAAAGACCACTTGTTTTAGCAGTTACAGTCTTAACATCCTTTGATGAAAAAAGTTTTAAATATATTTATAATGACTCTATTGAGAATAAAGCAAACCAATTTTCTATTGATGCTTATAAAGCTGGACTTGATGGTGTTGTATGTTCTGTATTTGAGAGCAAAAAAATTAAAGAGTTAACAAGTAAAGATTTTATCACTTTAACTCCTGGTATTAGACCTTTTGGTGAAGATAAAGGTGATCAAAAAAGAGTAGCTGATCTAAAAATTGCAAAAGAGAATTTAAGCGATTTTATAGTTGTTGGAAGACCAATATATAAATCTTCCAATCCAAAAGAGATTGTGGAGAAAATATTGACAAACCTTTGAAATTTTTCTATAATTTCATCCACTTCAAGGACAGGTGGGTGAGCTGGCTGAAACCACCTCCCTGCTAAGGAGGCGTGTCCGTAAGGGCACCGCGGGTTCGAATCCCGCCCTGTCCGCCAGAACTTCTAAGGATTTTTCTTTTGCTAGGTTACAACCAAATAGTTTTTAATCCTTTTCTTTCCAATATCGATCTTCTTATAAAAATATTTCAATCAAAAGCAGCTTTTCATTGGAATAGAGAAAGGATTTTACAAGTTCAAAGAAAAAGATTTGTTAAATCATTTTAATAAATATATCTATTTCTTCCTTCTTTTTTTGCTTGATATAATTTTTTATCCACTTTTTTAAGAATATTTTTCATTGTATCTTTTTCATTTTCATATTCAATAATACCAATACTTATAGTTACTTTACTATCTATACCAAAATCATGATTTTCAAAAGACTCTTTTAATCTTTTTGCCAAAGTTATACCATTTTTTAAAGAAGTATGAGGACATAAGATCATAAATTCTTCTCCTCCCCACCTTGCTGCTATATCGGTAGATCTGATGATATTTTTTATAATTTTTCCAGTCTCTTTTAAAACTTTATCACCAATATCATGACCATATGTATCATTTATATGTTTAAAATGATCTATATCAAACATTATGAGACAAAATGGATCTTTATATCTTTTAAAATTTAATATTTCTTTTTTTATCTCTTCAAAAAGCTTATTTCTGTTATATAGCTCCGTTAGATTATCTTTTATTGCCATTTTTAAAAGTATCTGGTTTAATTTAGTTAACTCTTTATTTTTTTCATATAAAGCATTATTTGTTAAACTTTCTATATTTTGTGCAATATCTGCAAATTCAATATAAGAATAATTTGTCTTTTTTAATTTATTTGTTTTTCCTTCGATGATTGCATAAAGATTATATTGAAGATTATGTAATGCATTTAATATCTCTTTTGAAAAAAAACCACTATAAAAAAATCCAATAAATATTGATAAAAGAGAAATTATGAAAATAATAATAAATGTTTTTAGTAATGTCGGATACCATATATCATATTCATTTATAGAAGTTATCAAATACCAATTCAATTTTCCAACTTTATTAATATATCCTATTTTTTTATGATTATTTTCAGCATATGTAAAAAAGCCCTGTTTTTTTAATACATTTTTTGATATATTATATTTTTTTATAAAATTTTCTCCAAGATATAGTTTATTATTTGCTACAATAATTGTTCCATCATCTTTCATAATAATATTTTTTAATGAAGTAATATTTTTATTCTCATTAAGTTTCTTGATCACTTTTTCCATAGAAGTATCTATAGAAACAACACCACTTATCTTTCCTTTGTCATCTACTAATGCTTTTGAAATAGAGACAAGCCACTCTTTTGTTTTTATCTCTTGATATGGAATACCTTGCGAAATATTTGGGAAAGATTTTAAAGCAGCTTTATACCAAGGCCTTATTACTGGATTAAAGCCAGGCGGAGGAGTATAATTGTTAATAAGAAGTAATCCATTATTATATCCAGCATATATATAATTAATATCTTGATCAATTTTTTCAAATATTTTAAAAAGTTCCAAAACTTTTTGTCGCTCTTTTTCTTTTAAAAAAGGAGCATTTCTAATCTCTCTAATTTGACTTAAATACTCTATAGCATTATACATTTTAATAAAATAAGATTTTATAAAATATTCAAGTTCACTATTTTTTGTTTTTATGAAATTATTGATATTTTCAGTTTGTGTTCTATAAAAAATAGTTGAAATAAAAAAGCCAAAAAGTAAAATCATTAAAACAGTAATAAAAACTGTTCTTCTAAATATTTCTTCTTTTAAACTTTTCATTGAAAACCTAATTCATAAATTTTTTCAATAGCCTCTTTTGCCCCCATTGCAAGCTCTATATCTGCGCCATTAGGCTCTCTTGGATTAACGCGAATAAGTGGTGCATTAAAATTTTTAGAAATTTGCTCACCTGTTATCCTAACAGTTGGTACAGCAGTCCCTGCACCAAACTCTATTATGGCAAGATTATTATAGGCTCTATTTAAAAAACTTTCAAAATATTCTCTTTGTATATCTTCTCTTTTGCTTATCCAACTAAAGTCACCAAACATTAAAATATTAGGTCTCGCTATCTCACCACATTTTGGACATCTTGGTAAAGGATTTAGCGCTTTGAAATTTTTCATATCAATTTCTATTTTTAAATTTTTTGCACTCCATATATTATCGGCACAAGGAAGCAAACATTGAAGATAGTGTATAGATCCATGCACTTCATAAATTTTATTTTCATTAAATCCGGCTTTTTGAAACTGTCCATCTACATTTGAGGTAAAAACAAAATAATCTTTTTTACTTTTAGCAATTTCAAGCAATTTATAAAATCCATCATGCGGTTTAGTATCTCGGTATAGATTTAATCTATGACCATAAAAAGCCCATGCAAGGTGCGGATCTTCTTTAAACCATCTTGGATTTGCAAGTTCTTCAAATGAAAGATTTAATTTTTTAGCAATTGGATAAGCCCTCCAAAAACCCTCTTTTCCTCTAAAATCTGGCAAACCACTATCAACTCCCATGCCGGCACCAGCAGTTATAAGTAAATACTCTGCCTCTTTTATTAATTTTGCAGCTTTTTTTATCATTTTATAAACCTAATTTTTAAATTTAAAAAATTTTACTATACTTATAAAAAAAGAAAAAGGCTTTTTATGGATAAAAAACAGATAATTACAGCAATTATAATATTTTTAGGATTAAGTTTAGCGGTTATGATAGGAAAATTTATAGCTATACATATATTTAAATAGCTATTTAATTAAGTACCTCTTTTACAATCTCTTGTAACTTTTTACCATATTTTGGATGTTTTAGTTTTTGAAATATCTTGTTTTCAATCTGTCTAACTCTTTCTCTTGTGATACCAAGTAGCTGTCCAATTTCACTCAAAGTATATTCATTATTGCAGTGGGGATTTTTATCTAAAAATTCATTTATGATTTTGGCTCTTTCTTCACTATCTTTTATATCTTTAACAATTTCTTTCATTTTTTCAAAACAATCACTCATAGTTATCCTTGTAAAAATATTCTATTTACATTTTATAATAAAAATTTTTAAAATCTATAATTTCACTTAAATTGGAACGCTTTTGAAACATCAATTTTATAAAATTTCATCCGAAAAAATTATATAAAGGAGATAGATGATGAAAAAATTTATGCTTACTTTTTTAATTTTAACTATTTACTCTTTTGCAGGAGAAAAAATTCTAAATTCTTACTGGTTTCAAGAAGGTGAGAAGCAAAATATAGAAAAAATTTTAATAGATAAAAATAGCAAAAATTATATAGATCCATACTGGTTTCAGGAAGAAAACAAAGATAAAAAACAAAATATTAAAAAACAAATTAATTAGAAAATAATAAACATTTAATATAAAAAAGTTAAGATAATCCAACATGGATTATCTTTTGGCTTTTATTTTAATGTTAAACTTCAGAGAAATTAAAAAGAATTTTTTGTGGTAGCTGGGGACGGACTTGAACTCTCGCCCTACCCAGCTTATGAGACAAATAAAATTTGAAAATATCATAAATTCAGGGTTTTGGTCATTTACAATCAAGGGTAATTTGCGCTAATTTTATATTTTTAAGTGCAATTTTTAAACCTCGTTAAGTATCTACTTATAATACCCAACTAGCTATCCAATTTCTCTCAAAGTATATTCATTATTGCAGCGTGGATTTTATCTAAAAACTCATTTATAATTTTGGCTCTATCTTTTATATCTTTAATTTTTTTCATTTTTTTCAAAATAATCGCCCATATCTATCCTTAAAGCAAATAATATATCTCTTTAACTCATTTTATAAAAATAGCATTATTTTATATGTAAGATTTTATAATATCATTATACATAGATTTAAAAGCTCCACTCAAAGTGGTTTTAGATAATTTAAAATTGGCAAATCATCACTAAAATATCTTAAAAGGTTTCCAATTGACACTATTTAAATAAAAAAGTTTTCGATAATTTTATATTAAGATGAAAAAGATTAAGCCATTGTCAAAAGCACCATTGAAATGTCAGTTAGACTTGGGATGGGGTCAATTGCTGAGGATTTAGAGAAAAAAGAGCAAATAGATCTTCTTATTAAAAAAGTATTAACTATATCCAAATATGCTACTATACTAAACCAATATCATTAAAAGATTTACTTATATTTTTATGCTCATTTAAGATCTGACACATAACACAAAATTTAACAATTTTAATTTCAAAATGAGATGAAAATTACTTTTAAAAAAAGCTAATTCACTATTTGCAATTTTTTATTTAATATTTTCAACATCAAACTCTTGTACTCTTGTGCAAGCATCCGATACTTCAAGACTACATGCTTTATTATAGTAAAAATATGCTTTTGATGTATCTTTCTTTATCAATTGTCCCTCTTCATATGATAAACCAAGAAAATAGCATCCATATCCATAATCTTCTTCGCAAGCGGTAGTAAATAACTCCATTATTTTTTTTTCATCTCTTTTTAAATTAGCTTGCTCTTTTTCCCACATAACACCTAGGTTTACACATCCCCTTTGATCATCCAAATCACACCCACGAGAATAAAATTCAACTGCTTTATAGTCATTTTTAGCAACACCAATAGCTTTATCGTACATAAATCCAATTTCAGTACAAGCACTACCAATACCTTTTTCACATTTTTGTAAATTATTAAAGTAATATTCTCCTTTTTCTGAGGCTTTCAAAATAAAACTAAAAAATAAACAAGCTAAACTTACAAGTATCAATTTAATAACTAGCATCAATTAACCTTCTTTATATAAAAATAATTCTTACAATATGTAATATTATTTATTATCTGTATAAACTTATAAGATTTTTGATTTTAACTCAATAAAGATTATAACACATACATATAATAAGCTATTTAAATTTTTTAATTTTTTTGATATTAAATTTTGCAATTATTTTAAATTGCAATCTACTTTCTGTCTTATTTATTTTAAAGAAAATATAATATTTAACTTACATATATTTCGACAATTCAAATATTCAATATTAAGCAACAATAAGTAAATAATAATATAGATTATTTTGAAGATTACTATATAGAGTATTGGAATTAAAAAGAATTTATTTGTACTTGCAGTTTTAATACTTCTTGAAAGAAAAGAAAGACCCATAAATACTGGTAGCTGGGGACGGACTTGAACCGTCGACCTCCGGCTTATGAGACCAGCGCTCTCACCAGCTGAGCTACCCAGCCAAAAACAGACGAAATTATACTTCAAATTATTTTTAATGTCAATAATATTTAATTTTTTATTTGTTAAACTTTTCACTCATTAATAAGGAGTGAAATGTTAAAAAGATATTTAATTTTACTTATTCCTATATATATATTTGCAAATACCATTTTGATTGATGCAAATAAAAAGTTTGAAAATATTACTCCTTATATAAACTATTTTTTAGATGAAAAGTCACAATATGACATTAACTATATTCTAACTCATAAAAATCTTTTTCATAAATCAAATAAAAATAAACTGCTTTTTGGATACAAATATAACTCTTCCCTTTGGATATGGATAAAACTTAAAAATCCAACAAATAAAAAAATTGTAAAAATTTTAGAATATGACTATCCTATACAAGAAAAAATTATTATTTATGATATTAAAAATAATAGTATATATTTTAACGGCTACTTTTCTAAAAAATTCCCGCCAAAATATATAACTCATCCTATAAAATTAACTTTCTTTCCATATGAAACAAAAGAGTTTATCATTAAAGCAAAAGATGAAAATGTTGGCTTAATTGCTAAACTAAACCTGTGGAATATAGATGAATTTGAAAAAAACAATGAAAATAAAAAGCTTATAAATATTCTTTTTTTAGGAGGAATGCTTGCACTTATCTTATATAATATTTTCCTTTTATTTTTGACAAAAGATATAACCTATTTTTATTACATTATTATGGTTACAACTTTTCTTATTTTAGAACTATTTGTAAGTGGTTTTTTTCCTCTTTATATACAAAATTTTTATTTAACAAAAATTGATCTTTATGTTCTTCTTTTAATTATGGCATTTTCTATGATATTTTTTGCTTCATATTTTTTAGAATTAGAAAAAAAATTTTCAAAGATAAACAATTTTTTGATATATGTAACTCTATTTATATTTATATTATTTGCATTAAACATAACTGATTTAGTTTCTACATATATTCAAAGATTCTTTTATCTTTTCCTTTTTGTTTTATTGATTGCAATAGGAATATATACATTTGTAAAAGGAAATAAACAAGCAAAATATTATATTTTTGGGTGGATTCTTCTTTTAGTAAGTGCAATTTTATTAGGATTAAACCAAGCGGGTATTATTGACTGGATAGACAATTTTCCATACATTGGAAAAATTAGTATTTTTACAGAAGCTTTACTCTTTTCAATGGCTCTTTCTGCAAGAATAAATACATTTAGGGATGAAAAAGAAAAAGCAATAGAAATGTTATTGAATATAAAAGATCAGGAAAAATTAAAACTAGAAGAGTATGCTGAGAAAAAAACTAAAGAGCTTAGATATGCTCTTGATGAAAAAGATGTATTAATAAAAGAGCTACATCATAGAGTAAAAAATAATTTACAAATAATAATTTCATTATTAAGACTGCAATCAGACAAAATTGAAAATAAAAAATTATCTCAAATTCTTTTAGAATCAGAAAATCGAATAAGAGCTTTAAGCAGCGTACATGAGATGTTATATAAAAGTGATAATATAGCTGAAATAGATGCAAGAGAATATTTAGAAAATCTTGTAAAAGAGATAAGTCTATCATTTAGTTATAAAGAAAATATAAAAGTCACTGTTATATCTAATGCAAAGCTATCAATGGATAAAGCTATTTATTGTGGTCTTATTATTAACGAACTTATTACAAATGCATTTAAACATGCATTTGATGATAATCATGGAGAAATTGAAGTTGCTTTAATAGAAAGGCCAAAAGATTATGAATTAACTATTAGAGATAATGGAAAAGGTATTGGAAATTCTCTTAATTTTGGTAATTCTTTAGGTATAAAATTGGTAAACACATTAATAAAAAAACAACTTAAAGGAACAATTGAAGTGATATCTGAAGATGGAACTTTTTATATTATTAACTTTGATAAAAAATAAAATTAAATTTATTTTTTATCTTCCAAGTCCATTTTTATTCCAAATCTCAGCACAATACTCTTCACCATCTTGATAACCCTCTCTTAAATATCTTTTTGCAAGTTTTATTTTCCCCTCTTTTATATATAAATTCCCTAAATTACATTTTGCAACAGTTATTTTGTTTTTTATAGCTTTTTTAAAATATACTTCTGCTTTTTTATAATCTTGCAATACTCCATCACCATTAAAATACATTAAACCTAATATATTATCAGCATAGAGTACAAATTTCTTATCTTTAGAATTAGATGCTTTAACAAGCCATTTTTTTGCTTCTTTATAATCTGGTTGTACAACATTTACATTCAAAAGATAAGCCCCTTTATAATATAAAAGTCCTAATGGTGCATATGCTATAGGATATCCTGCATTGGCAACTTTTTTATAATATTTTGTAGCTTTTTCAAAAAGTTCGGGTAAAGAATAATTAAATACTTTATATCTATTTTCTTTTTCATTATCAAAAAAACTTCTCTCTTTATTGCTCAATATTTCATCATATAAAACAGCCAAAGAGTAGCTACATCTTAAATCATCTTTTTTCTCTTTTTCTGCACATTTCAACCAAACTTTTTCAGCATCTAAAAGTCTATTTTTTTTATATAATGAAAAACCTTTTTCAAAATCTCCACCAAACAAAAAAACTAAACCAATTATAAATATAGTTAATAAATATTTCATTTTTTCTCCTCATTTTTATTAATTGCGTATAGTTGAAATACTACAATATTAAAGTTTCAATAGCGTTTCAAATTATTCTAAAATACATCCAACACCGATTATTGTTTTGAAGCAATCTTTTGAGATTTTATTTCTCAAGCGATGGATAAGAGTTCTTCTGGTAGTTTCGGAGACAGATTTATTAGGCCAAAGTTCAAATTCAATTGTTTCAAATGTGACTATTTTCCCTCTATTTTTAAGAAGCAATTCAAGAAATTGAGTCTCTTTTTTTGTAAGCTTTATCTCCTCTTTTTCATTTATTATTAAATGCTTTTCTCTATCATAAAATGATTTTGAACAAATTGGAATTTTTATATTTTCATTTCTCTTTTTTTGGAGTATCATCTGAATAGATGCATATAATTCAGCTCTTCTAAAAGGTTTTATTAGATAGCCGTCTGGCATACAATCAAGAGCCTCTTTCATAGTTTTTTTATCTGAATATGCTGTTAGAAAAATAACGGGTATATTATGTTTATCTTTTATCTTTTTACAAGCTTCTATTCCATTTATTTGACCATCAAGATATATATCCATTAAAATTAAATCAGGTTGACATTTTGAAACAATATCAAGTGCTTCTTCTCCACTATCAACCACTGCGCATGTATCAAAATTTGACTTTTTTAATGCACTCTCTATCTCCATTGCAACAAGACTTTCATCTTCAACTATTAATATTTTGCCGTCCATTTTTATAAACCTAAATATTTAATTTAGGTTTAATATATCAAATGTTTATTAAATTTGTCATAAAAATATTACAAATTAAAACATTTTTAAAATCTGTTTTAATGGTTCTTGAAACTGTTTTGGAATTTTCTTTTCTAATTTTTTTTCAATTTTCTCTTTTAAAATTGAGCTTGCATCTATGCTAATTTTTGGTTTATTTATATCTCCTCTTATTTTTACAAAAACAGGTCTGTTTTTAATATCTATTTTTAATTTTGCATCAACTCTATTTTTATTCATATCTAAAAGGGCTTTTTTTGATGAGATATGAGTTAGTCTACTTTCCATATCAAGATCTGAAATTATAACCATATTATCAATTTTACTATCTATTGTTGTTACTTCATAAATCTCTTTAGTTATATCAAATTTTGCCATTTGATTTAACAAAAAGGTCATCTGATTTGGCAAAATTCTTCCCTTTAATAATTTTGCATTCATTTGTCCTTTTTTTGTTTTAAGATTATATTTAATATCAGCATCCATCGTAGAATCAAAAACTCTTGGATAGATAAGCATATCTGTTAATGAAGTAACTTTTATACCTCTTATTGTTTTAGTTATATTTTCATTTACAAGTTTAAAATCAACCCTGCCGCCTAGTGTATCACTATGTGCATTAATGATTAAATCTTTATCCTTTTTTATATCCCCAACTACTTTTAAATCACCTCTTAGATGTTTTTTTGTTGCAAAATATAATTTATCTAAATTAGGTATATAAAGAGTAAAATCAAAATTTAATTTACTATTTTTAATATCATAAATCGCATTTTTTATATCTGCTTTTGCAACAGAAGAGTTAATATTTGCTTTTGATTTTGCAACTGAATTTTTAATAACTGTTTTTTCAAAAGCTTTAAATTTTATATATGCATTAGTTAGATTAAACTCTTTATATAAAACTTTAGGATATGTAACACCATTCTTTATAGTCGTTAAAATATCACCATCAATATTTTTAATATCTAAATTTTTAAAATTTGCCTTCATATCTATATCTGCATCTGCATAAACTGGCATATTTAACATATATAAAATTTTTGATAATTTTGCATTTTTTATATTAGAATCTGCACTTTTTGGTTTAAAATCTTTTAAAATTACTTTATAATCTGTTTTACTCAAAGCAATATTGCTTTTCCCATTTATCGTAAGCAGATTTTTATCACCTTTTACTACACCTTCAGTTTTTAAAGGACCCCTTAAATCAAAATTTATAATAGGTTTTAACATTGCAAGCTCTTTAATTAAAACAAAATATTTTATATCCATATCAATATTTTTAGTATCAACTTTTCCGCTACTTGCTATTTTTGCAAGATTTGATAAAACTTTGGCGCTATATTTTAAAGAAGTTTTTTTAAGTTTTGAATTTATATCAGCTGTAATTGAAGTTTTTGGAAGAGTTACATTAAAATCTTTTTTCATTATTTGCGTATCGATTGAGCTTTTCATATTTGCTTTTAAAAACCCCTTTAAATTATTAGGCTCAAGACTAGATAGTTTTACATCTGCATTTAATTTACCTTTAATAAATTGTGGTTTATAAAACATATATAAAATATCTTCAATATGTAAAGAGCTAATATTTGCTAATACTTTAGCAGGCTTAAGATTTTTTATTTCAACATTATAATCGCTCTTGCTTTTTGCTAAATCTGTTATTCCATTTATCAAGATTTTAGAGATATCTCCTTTTGCAGCTCCTTTTGTAAAAAAATTGCCTCTAAGTTTATATCCAATTAATGGAGATATTTTTGAAAGATCTTTAATTTTTACCTGATACTTGGCATCAAAACTTTTTGAAAATAGAGAATATTTTCCTTTAGCATCAATATAAGAGTCTTTTTCAATAATAATCTTTATATAAAAATTGGAAGGAGTCAATGAAAATTGATCAAGCTTAATTTTTTGAGGAAGATTTTGATTTATTTTACTTTCAATTATAGGTTTTAATAAGGCATTTCCAGGTGGTGTAAATAAAACTACTCCAGTTGCAACTATCAAAAATAGTATTATTGAAATTATCCAAATAAAAACTTTTTTCATTTTATTCTCCCACAATTTTTTTTCCATTATATCAGTAAAAAAGATAAAACTTTATAAAAGGGATTTTAGTTAATAGTCATTGGTAATTGGTAATTGGGAATTAGTGCTAAGTATTGAGTGCTTATTGCTGAGTTTTTAACACTATCACTAAATCCTTCTATCTTAACTCTTTTCCACTATTCCGCAATACCCCTACTCCACTATCCTACTTCACTGCTTCCCTACTTCACTCCTTATCACCTTACCACCTATTCCACTATCCCACTCCACAACTTCTCACCTTCAACTCTTCATTTACTTTATTCATTTTATTTTAGTCTAATAGACTAAACTTTTATATATTTTAAAGTTTATTTAAGCTAAAATCTAATAAAATTCTATCACTCAAAAACTTAGAGTGCTAAAGATTGATATAAATTTTATAAAGGAGGATCAAATGAATTTTCAACCACTTGGTAACAGAGTATTAGTTGAAAGAGTTGAAGAGCCAGCAAAAACACCTTCAGGAATCATTATCCCAGATAATGCTAAAGAAAAGCCACTTGAAGGAAAAGTTTTAGCAGTTGGACCAGAAGTTGAAGAAGAGGGACAAATAAAAGTTGGTGATACTGTAGTATTTGCAAAATATAGCGGAACTGAAATAAATTTAGATGGAAAAGAGTATCTAATTTTACAAACAGATGATATTTTAGGAATTTTAAAATAATAAGGAGGGGCTGATGGCAGCGAAAGAGATTCATTTTAGTGATATTGCAAGAAACGAACTATTTGAAGGTGTTAAAAAGCTTGCAGATGCAGTTAAAGTTACAATGGGACCAAGAGGTAGAAATGTTTTGATCCAAAAAAGCTTCGGTGCACCAAGCATAACAAAAGATGGTGTATCTGTTGCAAAAGAGATTGAACTTCCAAGTACAGTTGAAAATATGGGAGCACAACTTGTAAAAGAGGTAGCAAGTAAAACTGCAGATGAAGCTGGTGATGGTACAACTACAGCAACAGTTTTAGCTTATAGTATTTTTAAAGAGGGACTTAGAAATATAACTGCAGGAGCTAATCCTATCGAAGTTAAAAGAGGTATGGATAAAGCTACTGAAGCTATTGTAGAAGAGCTTAAAAAAATCTCTAAAGAGGTAAAAGATAAAAAAGAGATAGCTCAAGTTGCAACAATATCTGCAAATAATGATCCAAAAATTGGTGATTTAATAGCTGAAGCTATGGATAAAGTTGGAAAAGATGGAGTAATTACTGTTGAAGAAGGTAAATCTTTACATGATGAGCTTGATGTTGTAGAAGGTATGCAATTTGATAGAGGTTATTTAAGCCCATACTTTGTAACTGATACTGAAAGTATGGAAGCTATACTTGAAAATGCATACATTTTATTATATGACAAAAAAATCAGCGCAATGAAAGATTTGCTTCCATTACTTGAAAAAGTTGTACAAACTGGAAATAAACCACTTTTAATCATTGCTGAAGATATTGAAGGTGAAGCTCTTGCTACTTTAGTTGTTAACAAACTAAGAGGAACACTAAATGTATGTGCTGTTAAGGCTCCTGGATTTGGTGATAGAAGAAAAGCAATGCTTCAAGATATAGCAATTTTAACAGGTGGTCAAGTAATCTCTGAAGAGCTTGGTAGAACTTTAGAAGGAGCAACTTTAGAAGATCTTGGACAAGCTGATAGAGTTGTAGTTGATAAAGAAAATACTACAATTGTAGGTGGTAAAGGCTCAAAAGAGGCAGTTGAAGCAAGAATTAAAGAGATAAAAGCTCAAATTGAAGTAACAACAAGTGAATATGATAAAGAAAAACTACAAGAAAGACTTGCAAAATTAAGTGGCGGTGTTGCAGTTATAAAAGTAGGTGCTGCAACTGAAACTGAGATGAAAGAGAAAAAAGATAGAGTTGATGACGCTCTTAGCGCAACAAAAGCTGCAGTTGAAGAAGGAATCGTTATAGGTGGTGGTACAGCACTTATTAGAGCAGCTAAAAAAGTTGATTTAAACCTTGAAGGTGATGAAAAAATTGGTGCTGAAATAATCTTAAGAGCTATTAAAGCTCCATTAAAACAGATTGCTGAAAATGCTGGTTATGATGCTGGTGTTGTTGCAAATAATGTAGAAAATGCTGACAATGAAAATATTGGATTTAATGCTGCAAATGGTGAATATGTAGATATGTTTGAAGCTGGAATTGTTGACCCTGCAAAAGTTGAAAGAGTAGCTCTTCAAAATGCTGTATCTGTTGCAAGCTTGCTTCTAACTACTGAAGCAACAGTTAGTGAAATAAAAGAGGAAAAGCCAGCAGCTCCTGCAATGCCTGACATGGGTGGAATGGGAGGAGGAATGGGCTTCTAAGCCTATTCTCCCATCACCTTTTTTCTAATAGCAGGGTTAGTTAAGTTCTCTCCCCTATACATCATAATCAAAAAAGTATCAAAATCCACTGCACCTTTAACCTTTTTTTCATAAGCGCCAAATCCATAATTCATAGGAGTTTGGTCTCCAAGTTTATACCAAGCTTTTCTAGCATCAATGTATCTTTTAGTATCATCAGTGTATATCCATAACTTTATTTTATCCTTATCTTTTTGCTTTTTAAACCATAAGGCCATACAACCTGGATCATCAAAAAAGTATGTTCTTCCATTTGGCAAAACTGCTTGAGCTGAATGCTCTTTTGTCTCAAGAGCCATTGTACACTCTACACATTGAACTTCACCTTTTTTAAATTCAAGAGGTTTTCCTTCTTTGTTTCCCTCTTTGTACACACCTATTTTTTCACATCCAACAAAAAAAAGAGATAAAATCAAAATATATATCAATTTTTTCATAGCGCTTCCTTAAAATAGAGGTTAAAATAACCAAACTCCATTTTTTATAAAATATACAATAACATAACTTGTTACAATTATTACAAATAAAAAATTAAAAAAAAGTGATTTGTTATAAAAATTTTTCTCTTTTTTTAGAAAAAATTTTAAAACTCCTTGAGAAATTCCAAAAAAAGTACCAAGAAACAGATTTGCATAAATTATATATCCGATATAAAAATACTCTTTTTGCAATATGCAAAATGGACATCTATGAGTTGGTAACTCATAAATATATGGACTAAAAAAAACAATAATAGCTAAAATTGAAATAAATAGAAAAAATATATTTAAAACAGAAAAAACAAAAGCTCTTTTTAAATATCCAAAAAGAAGTATTAGAATAAAAGTTATATAAAATAAAAAAACAATATATTGATGTGGAATTTTTAAGATTAAACTAATTGGAGAAGTTTTTACTGGATTAAAAAGAACACCACAACAACTAACTATCTTAGATACATCAATCCCATTAAAATATAAAATCTCCAATACAAACTCAACAAAAAGCAAAATAAAAAATATTATAAACATTTTAAATTTTAGTTTTGTAAATTTATAATCTTTTGTTTTCAAATCCTCACTATTTATCAAAAGCCATATTCCAAAAAGATATATATTGATTATTTTTAGCGCTAAAAGATATACTCCATATTCATTAGCAGTAACAACACCAGCAGCACACATAGCCCCTGGAATGATATTTGATAGTTTATCAAGCGTGTATATAAAATAAAAAATTAGAGGAATTTTTAGAAAAAAAGCAAATTTAACAACAGTTTGGGCAAGATAGCTTTGACTCTGGAGCGAATATTGAAGTGGTGTATCTTTTGTAAAATCAAAATATAAAACTATCCTTATAGCGATAATAAATGCAAAAAAACAAAATATTAAAATCAAAAAATCAACAAAAATATTTATAAAAACTTCAGGTGTTAAAAACATCAACTACCTTTATTCTTGCTTTGTTCGAGTTCGAAAATCGAATCTATTTTTCCTTCAGAAATTTGAATAATCTTATCTATAAATGAGAGTTTTTCAAATCTTGGATCATGAGTTGCAATAACAACTGTTTTTCCCTCATCTTTTAACTTTTCCATCATATTTATAAAATCTTTTGTCAATTTTGCATCAAGATTGGCTGTTGGCTCATCTGCTAAAATTATTTCAGGAGAGTTTATCATTGCTCTTGCTATTGCACATCTTTGCTGCTCGCCACCTGATAATTTTCTAATAATAGTATCTTTTTTATGATAAATTGAAAAATCTTTCATAACTTTTATAGCTTTTTTTTCTAGCTCTTTTGAATCAATATTTGAAGGAATCATAGGTAAAATAACATTATCAAAAACATTTAAATCTTCTATAAGATTGAATTTTTGAAAAATAAATCCAATATGTTCTCTTCTAAAAAGTGCTGCATATCTATCTGGAAGTTTTGAAATATTTTCATCTTTTACAAAAACAGTTCCAAAAGTAGGTTTTGTTAAAGCTGCTATTATTGATAAAAGAGTACTTTTTCCACTTCCACTTGGTCCCATTAAAATAACAAACTCACTTCTTTTAATATTAAGATTTATATCTTTTAGAGCAACTACCTCTTTGTTTGTCTGATAGTTATAAATTTTTGTCACATTTTTTATTGCAATAATTTCATCCTTCACCCCTGCATCCTTTTCATTCTTACCTTTTTGCTCCTTATCATCTTACCCCCCTACTCCCCACTATCTTATCGCTTCTTCTGGATCTATTACTGCAGCTCTCCAACTTGGAATTATTGTTGCAGCTATATAAACTGGAACTGTAGCAAAAAATATTGTCATAAAAAGTGAGATATCAAATATTGGGATAAGATTGAAATCTGGTTTTAATATAGAATATCCCATAAATATATTTTTTATAATAGCTGCATCTAAAAAATAAACCCAAAAATAGCTCAAAAGAAGCGCAAATAAAAATGATAATAAAGAGATTAGTATCGATTCAAAAAATTTTAATCTCAATACATCATTAATCTCCCACCCAAGAGCTTTTAATATACCAATCTCTTTTATCTGCTCTTTTGTAACAGAACTAGCTTTTTCAAAAACCAAAATAAAAAAAGCAAAAATTGAAGTGATTAACAAAGTCAAGAAAAAACCTCTTTTATAATCAAAAATATTTTGATATGAAGCTTTTATATCCTCTTTTGTTATTACTCTTGTATCAGGGTATAGATTCCTTATCTTTTGAGCTACAGTTTGAACCTCCAAAGGATTTGGAACATTTACCACAATATCAGTAATTTTATCTTCATCCATCCCAAAAATCTCCCTTGCTAAATTTATAGGAAGAAGTATTGTATCGCTACTTTCAATCTCACTATCTGCCCTAAATTCGCCAGCTATTTTAATATTTAACATATCTCCATCTGGTTTTATAAAATTAAAAGAGTTTTTATAATAGTTTTCTTTTAAAACTCTTTTGACACCTTTGCCAACAATCATAATTTTTTTATCTTCTAAGTTGCTATATTTTTCGATAACTTTATTTAAACTTTTTTTATAACCTTTTAAATCAAAGTCAATTCCTACAATGCTAAAATTAACTCCAGCCCTTTGAAAATAGTAATATCCCCAAACTCTTGGATTAGCCTCTTTTACTCCAGCAATATCTTCAATCTCATATATTCTATCAATATCCATATTGGTCATTCTTCCAGCAACAATTCTTTGAACAATAATATCTGGTAAAGACTCATAAGTTAATTGAAGTTCCTTTTTTATAGACCCAGATATTAAAAAAATACTAAATAGCAGTGTAATAAGAAGTGTAAAAATTATAAAAATAGATAGATTTTTCCAAAATCTTCTTTTCAGTGAATTAATCGCAAAATCAAGCATTTTAAGGTTCAAGCTTTATCTCCTCTTTTGCATTAAGATATTTTGGAGGGTGATATATAAACTCTGAAGGAAAATATGGAAGAAGAGATGGGCCAAGCCCAAAAACTTCAAATAGATCAGTTATTGATCGATGTCTTATAAAATGAGCCTCTGTAGAAATTGCCAAATCTGGCATTGTAATAACTTTTACACTCTCTTTTTTTGTTTTAATATCTATCTTTTTAGAATATAAAAATATCCCCTCCCCTATAAAACTAAATAAAATAAATATAATTAAGAAATATAGATATTTTAAATGTCTATTCAAGCTCTTTTAAAACCTCATCATTTATATCTTCAAATTTTAATATATTTTTGCCCCTATGATCTTTTTTGAAAGTTTTAGCATCTTTTTTATATCTAAATGGAATCAACTCTTCTCCCATAGGCCCTTTAACATCGCTTCCTATTACATAATAAGCTTTTTTTGCAGGTATTGCAACTTGATGGTAATAATCATTTACTAAAATATTTTTAATTTTTATATTTTTATATCCATATTTTGATGGATGAAGCAAAAATTTAAACAAATCTTTTGCACCATCAAAATATAGCTTTTTCCCATCTTTTAAAATAATCTCAGCAGCCCATCTTGGATATTTATACACATACATACCACATACTGGACATTTTGCATCTTTTGGTACATCAATATGCAGTTTTGATTCCATTGATTCATTTCCTTTGACTTCCCAAATATAAAGAGCCAAAGCTTGAAGTTTTTTGCCTTTTACATTTCCACAAACTTTACTTTTTACAATATAAGTTTTAAGCTCGCCAATTGAATGAAATTTTGATTTATCAATATCCTTTTTACACATTTTTTTATAAATCATTTTTCCTTTTGGATACATCATTTTTTGCTTCTTTTTTTGAAGCATAGCCATATCTTTTTTTAAATTCTCTTTTGCAATTTTAAATGCAGTGTCAAAATCTACTATCTTTCCACCATATTTTTTTTGAAAAGATTCAGCATCCTCTTTTTTTGCAAAAGCGATTTTACTAACTCTACTCATTGTTCCTTTAACTTTGCTTCCTACAACATAATAAGCTTTTTTTGCAGGAATTAATTTCTCACTTTTTGCATCAACAACTAAAATCTCTTTTACTTTATCTTTTATATTTGGCCAATCAGCCACTAAACATCTAATAGAGCAGTACTGCCTTTTTGTACCATCTTTTAATATAACTGCATGACTTGTTTTATAAAACATTTTTAAACTCATACCGCAAACATGACACCAAGGCTTCTCTTTACCTTCTTGAATAAGTTCCGGATTATGACCCATTTTAGAAAATTTTGCTGCATTTAAAGAGATAGCAAAACTAAATATTAATAAAATAGGTAATAAAACTTTTAATATCTTTTTCATAAATTCTCCTTATTAAATAAATTACTTTATGATATAACTATTTTGTTAAATTTGTGTTAATTTATACTCGATTGGAACAACTATTTTTAAATTTTTATAAGGTTTTGGAAAATAGATAGAGGCTTTTTTTATAGTTTTAATTGCACTTTTATTTAAAATTGAACTTGCTTTTTTTATAATCTTTAAATCTTTTATTTTGCCATCAGTACACAATATAAACTCAACTTCTACAATTCCCTCTTTTTTTAATCTTTTCGCAATTCTTGGATATTTTTTATTCTCTTCAATAGCCTTTTTTATTTTTATAACTATTTTTTCAAGTTCATCTTTTTTTTCATTTAAATTGGCTTTTTTCACGTGAGAGTCTATTTTTTTAGAAGATTTTATCTCATTTTTTACAATTTTTTTATTAGGCAACTCTATTTTTTCATTAATATTTTCTTTTTTTATCGGTTTTAATGGCTTTGTTTCTTTTACAACTTTTTTTGGCTTTGGCTTCGGTTTTTGCACTATTTTTTTAATTTTTTTTGGTTTAATAATCGACTTCTTTGGCTTTAGTTTTAAAATTTTCTTTTTGGTTTTCTTTTTTTTAATAATTGGTTTTGATTTTGGTTTAGGTTTAGGCTTTGGTTTTTTCTTTTTAATAACTTTTTTTTCTATTTTTTTAGTGCATTGGCAAGTTTTGTTACATCTACAAACTTTCTCTTCTTTTATTGAAGAGATTTTTATTGTTCTTATTTTCTCTTTTGGTGTTAAATTATTAGTTAAAAATATAAATGATGAAAATAAAATAGTATGAATTATTAAAGAAATAAAAAAAGATTTTTTCATTATTTAACCGTTACAATAGAAATATTATCAATCCCTTTAGCTTTTAATATATCAATTACACTCACAAAATATTCAAATTTTGAGTTTTTATCTGTTCTAATTAAAATGTTATCTTTTTTATTAACATTCTTTAAAAGATTTTTTAACTTTTCTAAACTAACCTCTTTGTTGTTATAAAAAATTTTTCCATCTTTAGTTATAGAGATTTCAATTTTTTTTATTGGTAAACTTTTTGAGCTTTCACCTTTAGGAAGGTCAAGAGGAATCGAACCTTTAGCTATAAATGTTGCAGTTGTTAACACAATAACTAAAAGAACAAGCATAATATCGATGAAAGGAATTACATTAATTGAGTCAAATTTTTTAATTTTCATGTAAACTTTCCCATTTTGCTATTATTACTTCAACTTTTCTAACTAAAAGGTTATAAAAAATCGATGCTGGGATTGCCACAACAAGCCCCATAGCAGTTGCTTTAAGAGCAAGAGCAAGTCCAATCATTATCTCTTTAGTATGAACAATACCACTTTGACCCATAGTATAAAATGTAAGCATTATTCCAAGAACAGTTCCAAGAAGTCCAATATATGGAGCATTAGAAGCAATTGTTGCTATTAAAGATAGATTGTTTGTCAAATCCACTTCTAACTCATTTTTATCTTTATATTTTTTTATATCTATACTTCTATAAAAAAACAGCCTCTCTATCGATAGCCATATTGCAACAAAACTCATAAGTAGTAACACTCCTATAATTCCATAATCAACAATAATTTTTAAACTATTCATTTTCTCCCTTATAAAAATATTTTTATTACTTTACCCATAAAGTGTTAATTTTATGTTAATATGCTTTTTAAATTTAATATTATTTTTGTTCCGATATCTTTTTTTGATTCTATTGATATTGAAATTTTTTCTTCATCACAAAATGATTTTACAATATTCAATCCTATTCCATGTCCTATTTGAGAATCATCAGCTCTATAGTATCTTTCAAAAATCTTAACAAGCTCACTCTCATCCATCCCTTTTCCACTATCTTCAATAATCAATTTTTGATTTTTTAAAACTATTTTTATATATCCATTTGGTTTATTATATTTTATAGCATTAGATAAAAGATTATCTATAACTTTTACAAATCCACTTTTATCACTTTTTACATAAATATCTTCTAAATCTTTATATATTTTTATATCATTTTTTATATCTTCTATAAGTAAGATTCTCTCTTCTATTAACTCTTTTAAATTAAAAACCTCATAATTTACCTTCTGAATCTCTTTTTTTATATAATAATCCATATCTTTATAAAGCTCTAAAAGTTGCCCAGCCGCTTTTTCAATCCTATCTAATCTTTTTTGGCTTTTTTCATCTGTCTCTTTTCTCTTTAAAAGCTTTATATTTGCCAAAATCGTTGCTACTGGAATATTTAGTTCATGAAGTGTCTCTTTAAGAAGATTATCTAACATTTTATTTGTTTCAATAAGAACTGAAATTGAAAATTTTGATAAAAAAAGACCAAGAAAAATTGAGATTAAAATAATTATCAAAGATACTAAAAAGAAATTTTTTTCATTAAAACCGATAAGTTTTAAAAGTATATATTCAATAATAAGCAAAACCGATATAACAGCAATAAAAATAAGAATAAAATTAATATACTCTCTTTTATTTCTCAAATCTATATCCAACGCCTCTTATATTTGTGATACTATTTTTTCCAAAAATCTTTTTTAAATTGTTTATATAAACTCTCAAAGCACCATCACTTATTATCTCATCATTATCCCAAAGCTTATCATAAATCATCTCTTTTGTTACAATTTTTTTTCTATTTTTTAATAGCAAAGCCAAAAGCTCAGACTCTTTTTTATTTAACTCTACTTCTATGTTATCTCTTAATAAAATTTTTCTTTTCATATCAAATCTAAATCCATCAAAATCAACTAATTCTTCTCCTATACTTCTTTTTAAAACAGCTTTTATTCTAAATAGTAATTCATCTAAATCAACAGGCTTTTTGATATAATCATCAGCACCGCTTAAAAAACCCTCTGTTAAATTCTCTTTTTCTTTATATGAAGTTATAAAAATAGTAGGTGTATCATCTCCAGAACTTCTTAACTCTTTTAATAGATCAAATCCACTCATAAATGGAACTTTAACATCAAAAAGATATAAGTCATATTTTCCTTTATAACATCTATTTAAAGCTTTTTTAGCATCTTCTACAACACTTACCTTAAACTCTTCTTCTTCTAAAAAATCTTTTATAGTTTCACTAAAAAGTTCATCATCTTCAAGTAGTAAAACCTTATATGACATCTTTAATTCTCCAAGAAAGTCTCTCACCAGCAAACATTGGAACAACATTACTGTATTTCAATGGTACATCAAACCCACTATCTTCTAAAATCACCTCTTTTAAAGGAGGATCAATATTATATATATTTTTTGCATTAAAACTAACAAATTTTTCTAAATTCTCTATTACTCCTGCTTCATAAAAAAGCTCAGCTAAAGCTTGAAGGGCAATTGGAGCAGTAAATACACCTGCAGCACAACCTGGTGCTTCTTTTTTATCTTTTGGATGAGGTGCACTATCACTTCCAAACATTACTTTTGGATGGGCATTAAAAGCAACTTGTCTTAAAGCCATTCTATCTTCTGGCCTTTTTGCAATTGGCTTACAAAAAAGATGAGGTTTAAGAAGATCACCTGCAACATCATCAAGAGTAATATATAGATGGTGCAAAGTTATTGTTGCATAAAGATTTTCATATCTATCAAGAGCTTGAACTGCCTCTTTTGTTGTAATATGCTCCATAATAATTTTTAATTTTGGAAATCTTTTTGCAATGCTCTCATAAATAGGTATAAATTCAGCCTCTCTATCCATCACAAAACCATTTGTTTCACCATGTACACATAAAGGTATGTTTAATTCGCTCATAGCCTCAAGTGTTGGGGCTAAAGAGTCTATACTAAAATTTGTAACTCCATCTTGAGAATTTGTTGTAATTCCTGCTGGATATAATTTTATTGCTAAAATTTCATCTTTTATATCATTTAAAAACTCATAACTATAATCGCTTTTAAAAAACAGAGTCATATAAGGAGTAAATTTTTCATCTCCAATAGCGCTTAAAATCCTCTTTTTATAAGATATCACATCCTCTTTAGAAGTTACAGGAGGAACCAAATTTGGCATAATTAATACTCCACTAAAACTTTTTGCACTTAGTGGGGCTACAGTTTTTAACATTTCACCATCTCTTAAATGAAGATGCATATCAAGGGGAGAATATAGACGAATTTCCATAAAAATCCTTTATTTGTTAATTAGACATTGGACATTGGTAATTGGTGTATTGGTAAATTGGATATAACTTTTAACCAATAACTAATAACCAATATACCAATTACTAATATACTAATAACCAATTTTATCCAAAATTTCTAAAATCTTTTTCTGATAAAACTCAGCTTTTTCTTTATCTTTGGCTTCAAATCTTGTAACCAAAACAGGGGTTGTATTTGAAGCTCTAACTAAAGCCCACCCATCATCAAAAATAACTCTAACACCATCTATATCTATTATATCTTTAATTTTTGGAAAATCATTTGGAGGATTTTTTAACTCCTCTTTTAATTTTTTTATAATTTCAAATTTTTTTTCATCAGTAGTATTTATCTTAATTTCTGGAGTACTATAAACTTTAGGAAGACTATCTATCTCTTTATCTAAATCAACTCCATTTTTAATAAGTTCTATTACTCTTAATGTTGCATATATAGCATCATCATAGCCAAAATATCTATCTGCAAAAAAGATATGTCCGCTAACTTCAGCTGCTAAATCTGCACCAACCTCTTTCATCTTAACTTTTAAATTACTATGGCCGGTTTTATACATTATAGCTTTTCCAATTTTATTTATCTCATCATACATAACTTGCGAGCATTTAACTTCTCCAACAACTACAGGATTTTTCATAGATTTTGCAAAAATTATTGCAAGGATATCACCTTTAATATTATATTTTTTTGTTAAAACTGCTATTCTATCTGCATCTCCATCATAAGCAAATCCTATATCAGCTTCTTTTAATGCCTCTTTTATATCTTTTAAATTTTTCTCTACAGATGGATCTGGATGGTGATTTGGAAAAGTTCCATCAGGGTTACAATATAATCCTTTATAATCAAATCCTAACTCTTTAAAAATTGGCTCAACAACTATTCCAGCTACACCATTTCCACAATCTGCAACTATTTTCTTATCAAACCCCTTTAAATGAGAAAAATTTTCAACCATATAAGAGATATATTTTTCTTTTGCATCAATATTAAAATAGTTTTCATTATCTTTTATATCTAAATTAGAACTTATTACTTTTTCTCCCAATTGATATATATCTTTTCCAAAAAAAGGTTTTTTATCTATTGTTATTTTAAATCCATTATACTCTGGAGGATTGTGTGAGCCTGTTATCATTATTGAAGCATTTGGAGTTATCTTTTTGTCTTGAATATTAAACTCACTGTAATTACTAAAATAGTTTACCGGAGTCGGGACCATACCCATATTTAAAACTTTAACTTCAGCAGCATTAAATCCAGAAGTAAGCCACTTAAAAAGTATAGGAGAGTGAACTCTTGCATCATATCCAATAGCTACATAATCTCCATATTTTTTTATAATCTCTCCTAAATAAAACCCTATTTTTTTAACCACATTTTCACTTAACTCTTTTTCAAAAATACCTCTTATATCATACTCTCTAAAAATAGATAACATATTTAGCCTTTTTATGTAGTAGTAAACCTGAAGTTAAATTATATCTAGAATAAGAAAGAAATTTAATAGGCGAAAAATCGCCTATATGTTTTAATACTCTTTTAAGTATGCTTTTTCGCCATGAATTACTTCATCCAATCCTTCTATCTCCTCATCTTTGCTAACTCTTAATCCTACTACTTTATCAACCATTTTAAAAATAATAATTGTCAAAACAGTTGTATATATCCCTACAGTAATAAATCCTACTATTTGTGATATTAGCTGAGACAAATCACCACCAAAAAACAGACTTTTAGCTCCTCCAATTTCTTCTTTTGCTA
Source organism: Nitrosophilus kaiyonis (assembly GCF_027943725.1). Classification (NCBI taxonomy): domain Bacteria; kingdom Pseudomonadati; phylum Campylobacterota; class Epsilonproteobacteria; order Nautiliales; family Nitratiruptoraceae; genus Nitrosophilus; species Nitrosophilus kaiyonis. Next base: position 150,096 of record NZ_AP025696.1, read on the forward strand.
AAAATCCAATCATAATTGCACCAACTATTCCACCAACACCATGAACTCCAAATACATCCAAGCTATCATCATATTTAAATCTTTTTTTAAGATACACAACAGCCCAAAAACAGATTAATGAACCCAATGCTCCTATCAACATTGCTCCAAAAATATCGACATAGCCACTTGCTGGAGTAATTGTTGCAAGTCCAGCTATGAATCCTGTAAATAGACCCAAAGATGTAGGTTTTTTAAACTTTTTCCACTCTAAAAACATCCAAATTGGACCTGCAACTAATGCAGCTGCTGTTGTTCCAAAAGCAGCACTAATTGCTTGAGAATTCATTCCAAGAGCACTTCCTCCATTAAATCCAAACCATCCAAACCACAAAAGTCCTGTACCTATCGCAACAAGTGGCAATGATGATGGAAGCATAATAGCTTCTTTTCTTTTTCCAAGAAGTATAGCACCAATTAATGCTGAAATACCACTTGTTTCATGAAGAACTATTCCCCCTGCAAAATCAACCGTTCCAAAATTAGATAGCCATCCTCCTCCCCAGATCCAGTGTGCTACCGGAAAATATATAAAAGTTGCCCATAAAATAGTTATTAAAATCCATGCAGAAAATTTCATTCTTTCAATAAAAGCCCCAGCCATCAAAGCTGTAGCAATTGCAGCAAATGTCATCTGAAAAAATATAAAAAGATAGTGATAAAGATTTTGTGCAGATGGAGCAGGATCATTAAATGAAATATCATGTAAAAAAATATATTTTAAATTACCAATAAATCCGCCAATATCTTCACCAAAAGTTAATGAATATCCATATAAAAGCCATATAAAACTAACTGTACAAAAGGCAATTGAAACCATCATAATTGTATTTAAAATACTTCTATTTCTTGTAAGCCCACCATAAAATATTGCCAAAGCTGGCATTGACATAAGAAGAACAAATGCAGTAGATACTAAAATCCATACATTATCTGCAATAACAATTTTCTCCATATTCCACCTTTTGATAATTTTTTGTTATTTTATCAAAAGGATAGGAATATGGCTGATTAAAATTTAATCAATTTTAAAATTAAAGAGCTTCTTCATCAGTTTCACCTGTTCTTATTCTTACTACTTTTTCAATATCTGTAACAAATATTTTGCCATCACCAATTTTTCCTGTTCTTGCATTTTCGATAATCTTTTCAATTACATTATCAACTTCATCTGCACTAACAACAACTTCTATTTTTATTTTTGGTAAAAAATCAACTGCATATTCAGCACCTCTATAAAGTTCACTATGCCCCTGCTGTCTACCATATCCTTTAACTTCAGTTACAGTCATACCTGTTATTCCAATCTCTGCAAGTCCCTCTTTCACATCTTCAAGCTTAAATGGCTTTATAATTGCTTCAATTTTTTTCATCTCTTCTCCTTTTTTAAATTAGACATTGGACATTGGTAATTAGTAATTTGGAATTAGGAATTGGGAATTTGGTTTAGTGGTTAAAATGGTTGAGTATTAGAATAAAACCACTCAACCACTTACCTTTAACCTTATCCCCTTTTCCCCTTGCCACCTTATCACCTTCTTCACTTCACCCTATTTTTGGAATAATACCAAATTATAGATTAAAACCTCTTTCTCCATGTACCACTTCATCAAGACCAATTGTTTCAGTCTCTTCGTCAACTTTAGCCCCACCAGTTATTAAACTTGAGATAAAATATACAATTGCTGTAACTATAGCTGTATATATCATTGTTACAATTACTGACTCAAGTTGAACCCACATCTGAGCTATTCTATCTCCATGATCTTTAAGTGGACTTCCATCCCATGCAAGGTTTTGCAATGCGAAAAGGCCTGTTGCCAATGCTCCCCAAAGTCCAGCTGTAAAGTGAACACCAAAAGCATCCAAACTATCATCAATTTTCAATTTTCTTTTGATTATCATTATTCCAAAATATCCAACTATACTTCCGCCAGCTCCAATTATTAAAGCACCTAACACATCAACAAAACCAGCTGCTGGTGTGATAGCAACTAAACCTGCAACTGCTCCAGTTGCAGCACCAAGTAAAGTTGGCTTTTTATAGATAATCCACTCGATAAATATCCAAGTTAATGCACCAATAGCAGCAGCAAAATTTGTCATTAATAGCGCACTTCCAGCAACTCCATCTGCTGCAAATTCACTTCCTGCATTAAATCCAAACCATCCAAACCATAAAAGTGCAGCACCAAGAGCCGTTAAAATGATACTTGATGGTTTCATAGGCTCTTTTGGAAAACCTTTTCTTTTACCAAGAAATAGAGCTAAAACAAGTCCAGCCAAACCACCATTCATATGGACAACAGTACCTCCCGCAAAATCTAATGCTCCATCATTATATAAAAATCCTCCACCCCATACCATATGAGTAATTGGAACATATACAAAAGTTACCCAAAGAATACTAAATATAGTCCATGTTGAAAATTTCATCCTCTCAATTGCTGAACCACTTGCAATTGCCAAAGTAATTGCTGCAAATGTTCCTTGAAATGCTATAAAAACAAATTCTGGATAACTTCCACTCAAACTATCAGAAGTTACACCTTTTAAAAATATTTTACTCAAATCTCCAATAACTGCTCCATCTCCATTGAAAGCTAGAGAATAACCCCAAAGTACCCAAACAATTGAGCCTATAACATAGGCTATAAATACCATCATATATGTATTTAAAACATTTTTTGCTCTTGTCATTCCTCCATAAAATAGAGCCAAACCTGCTGGTGTCATAAGCATTACAAAAGACGAGGCAACTATCATCCAGGCAGTATCACCGCTATTTAATTTATCTTCAGCCATTAATAGACTTGGCAAAGATATTACCAAAATTGTATAGATAAACTTCCTCATAACTGATCCTTAGAAGCTATAGCTTGCTGAAATTTTAAATACTTTATTATCTAAAGCTTTATCATCTGAATCTCTATTTTCATATACTGCACCAAGAGTTAAATTTTTAATTCCTTCATATCCAATAATCACATCAAAGACATCTGTATCTTCATCTACATTTGCATTATATTTATCTTCAAGATCAAAATTTACATATGCTAAAGTAGCACTTAATCCCTCAATATTAGAGCTTGAAAAATCATAACTTAGTGCTACTTTATAACTTTTTGCATCTTGCATATTTCCAAGAGAGTTGTACCAAGTCTCATCTGCTACAGCAAACTCTGGATATCCTCCCCAAGCTCCAAATGTATGAACACTGTCATCATCACTGACTTTATTAAAAGCTAGAGTCAAGCCAAGACCTGATTTATGGGCAGCATTTATCATCGCTCCATATACATAATAATCTATAGTAACTCCAGCGTCATTTACTTTTCCTTTATCTTTTTCTGAGTAGTATTGTAGTGCCGCACTCATATCTATATCTTCGCTTAATAAACATTTCCAGTTAAAATCTGCTTGTAAATATACAGCATTTAATACTTCATGAGCATAATAATCCCATGCTTGTAAAGTTATATTTTTAAATCCTTCATATATAATTGCTCCTACAGTAACAGCCTCATCTGGAGCTATCTCACCTACTCCAGCGGCATCTGACATTGGTTTAAATTTTTTAGCATTATCTAAACTATCCCATCCGCTCATTTTTGTTACATGAGATAAGATAAGTGTAGTATCTGGCAAATCTTTATTTATTAAGGTATATGCTTCAAATAGATTTGGAATGATTCTTATATCATCACTTCCTGCAAGTGGAGTGTCAAGTTGCTGTCTTCCTAAAACCAATGTAGTATTTTTAAATGTTGCTTTAATATATGCTTGACCTAAAATACTGTATCCATCAGTTGAGTTTCCAAAAAGAGTCTGGTCAACTTTATTTGGATTATCATCATTTAAGCCCATATCTTGAGTTGTATAAAATCTTGCTCCTACACTTATTCCATAAAGAGGAGCACTCTCAAATCCAAGATTTCCACCAAGAGCAAAACCACGTGTATCATCTCCCTCTTTAACACTATTTTTTATATACATAGCTCTAATTTCACCGCTATACTTTGCATCTTTGAATGCACTTGTTAAATCATCTGCTGCAAAAGTTGCACTACCTAATAATGCAACAACCGATAAGCTAATTCCTATTTTTTTCATTTTTTCTCCTTTAAATTTTCAATCAAAAAAATTCTAACATTTAATAGAACAATTTAAACAACTTTATTGCTTATTTTTTAAGCAATTTATCGATTATTTAATAGTAATTTATGAAAATTTATGGTTTTTTAAATTAAAGAAGTATAGAAAAGTAAATACAACTCGAAGAATTATTATTGTTATAAATAATGTAGAAACTTTTCAAAACAAAATAATTTTTAAATTTTAAACTCCTCTTCTATCTCTTTTGCTTTTGCCATCCCTTTTATAGTCAATCCGTTATCATTTAAAAACTGCTCATTTTTAAGCTCTTTAAGCAGTCTCTTTCCCTCTTTTAAACTAAAAACTCTACTGTTTTCTAACATTAAAATAATATCTTTATAACTCTCGTTTTCTTCTTTTTTAAATATAGCCAAAAGTAAAACTTTTTTATTTATATCCATATTAAACCCTTTGTTATTTTAAAAAAGATATAATATCTAAAATTTTTTTTAGAGGTAAAGAGATGGCAGATCTTTTTGAAAAAAGTCAAGATATTCAAGAGATAGATATAGAAGAGTCAGTAAAGACAAGTTATCTTGATTATTCTATGAGTGTTATTATCGGTAGGGCTCTACCAGATGCAAGAGATGGATTAAAACCAGTTCATAGAAGAATACTTTATGCAATGAATGAGCTAGGTCTTACAAGTAGAGCTGCATATAAAAAGAGTGCAAGAATCGTAGGGGATGTTATAGGTAAGTACCATCCTCATGGCGATACTGCTGTATATGATGCTCTTGTTAGAATGGCTCAACCTTTTTCAATGAGAATTCCTTTAGTTGATGGACAAGGAAACTTTGGATCTATCGATGGAGACAATCCTGCTGCAATGAGATATACTGAAGCAAGGATGACCTCTATTGCAGAAGAGCTTTTAAGAGATATTGATAAAGATACTGTTGATTTTGTTCCAAACTATGATGATACTTTAACTGAACCTGATGTTCTACCAAGTAGAGTTCCAAACCTTTTACTCAATGGCTCTAACGGAATTGCAGTTGGTATGGCAACAAATATTCCACCACATAGGCTTGATGAACTTGTGGACGCATTGCTTCTTTTGGTTGATAATCCAGATGCAACACTTAATGAAGTTATGGAACATATAGAAGGGCCTGATTTTCCAACTGGTGGGATTATATTTGGAAAACAGGGAATTTTAAATGCCTATAAAAGTGGACGTGGAAGAATAAAGGTTCGAGCAAAAACCCATATAGAAAAAAAGGGAAATAGAGAGGTTATTGTTATAGATGAGCTTCCTTATCAAGTAAATAAAGCAAGACTTATTGAACAGATTGCAAATCTTGTAAAAGAAAAACAGATTGAAGGAATTAGTGAAATAAGAGATGAGAGTGATAGAGAAGGAATAAGAGTAGTAATCGAATTAAAAAAAGATATATTTAGCGATATTGTTTTAAACAATTTATATAAATCAACAAATATGGAAATAACATTTGGAATAATCCTTTTAGCAATAGTAAATAAAGAACCAAAAGTCTTTACACTGATAGAACTGTTAAATCTATTTTTAAATCATAGAAAAACAATAATTATTAGAAGAACAATTTTTGAACTAGAAAAGGCTAAAAAAAGAGCTCATATTTTAGAGGGTCTATTAAAAGCGCTTGAAAATATTGATGAGGTTATTAAAACTATTAAAGCAAGTGAAGATACACCAAGCGCAAGAACAGCTTTAATAGAAAAATTTGATTTAAGTGAAATCCAAGCAAATGCAATTTTAGATATGAAATTGCAGCGTTTAACTGGACTTGAGAGAGAAAAGCTTGAAAATGAGTATAAAGAGCTTTTAGCTGAGATTGAAAGGCTATCAGCCATTTTAAAAAGCGAAGAGAAATTAAATGAGATTATAAAAGAAGAATTAACTGAAATAAAAGAGAAATTTTCAACTCCAAGATTAACTGAAATTGTAGAAAGTTATGAAGAGATAGATATAGAGGATTTAATACCAAATGAGCCCGTTGTTGTAACAATAACTCATAGAGGCTATATAAAAAGAGTTCCTCTAAAACAATATGAAAAACAAAAAAGAGGCGGAAAAGGAAAGACCGCAATTACAACATATGAAGATGATTTTATTGAAGATTTCTTTATATCAAATACTCATGATACTTTAATGTTTGTAACAGACAAAGGCCAACTTTATTGGCTAAAAGTTTATAAAATTCCAGAGAGTTCAAGAACAGCTAAAGGTAAAGCTGTTGTAAATCTTTTAAATCTTGAGCCAAATGAAAAAATTAAAGCAATTATTCCTACAACAGATTTTAGCGAAGAAAAATCTTTAGCATTCTTTACAAAAAATGGTATTGTAAAAAGAACAAATTTAAGTGAATTTAGCAATATTAGAAGCAAAGGCATAAGAGCTATTTCTTTAGATGAAAATGATGAGTTAATTACTGCAAAAATAGTAAAACCAAGCACAAAATGGCTCTTTATAATAACAAAAAAAGGAATGTGCATAAGATTTCCTGTAACAGATGTTAGAGAGATGGGCAGAAGCGCTAGAGGTGTTACAGGAATAAGATTTAAATATCCTCAAGATATGGTTGTTGGAGCAGAAACTATTGAAAATGAAGAACAAGAGCTATTAACAGTTAGTGAAAAAGGAATAGGAAAAAGAACTGAAGCAAATGAATATAGAGAGCAATCTCGTGGTGGAAAAGGTGTGATTGCTATGAAACTCACTCCTAAAACTGGAGATGTTGTAGGCGTTGTTACAGTTGATGAAGATAAAGATTTGATGGTATTAACAAGCATTGGCAAAATGATAAGAGTAGATATGCAATCAATAAGAAAAGCTGGAAGAAACACAAGTGGAGTAATGATAGTAAGACTTGATAAAGGTGATAAAGTAGTAAGTATTGCAAAATGTCCAAAAGAAGAAAAAGAAGAAGGAGCAGAAGTTGAGGAAAGTTAATGTAGCAGTAGTTGGTGTTACCGGAGCCGTCGGTGAGGAGATGCTGAGAGTTTTAGAAGAGGTTGATTTTCCAATAAACAAGCTAGTACCTCTTGCAAGTGCCAGAAGTGCTGGAAATAAAATAGAGTTTAAAAATGAAGAGTATACAGTTTTAGAATTAACTGAATCAGTTTTTGAAGAACAAGAAGTAGAAATTGCGCTATTTAGTGCAGGAGGAAGTGTATCAGCACACTATGCACCATATGCAGCTGAAGCTGGTGCAGTTGTCATTGATAATACAAGCCACTTTAGAATGGACCCAGAAGTTCCATTGGTTGTTCCTGAAGTAAATCCACAAGATATTGCAGCATGGAAAACCAAGGGAATCATTGCAAATCCAAACTGTTCAACAATTCAGATGGTACAAGCTTTAAAGCCGATTGATGATATTTTTGGAATTAAAAGAGTTGATGTTTCAACTTATCAAGCAACAAGTGGGGCTGGAAAAAGTGCAATGGAAGAGATGGTTATGCAGATGAAAGATTTTTTCAATTTTAAACTTGATGAGAGTAAACACAAAAAGTTTCCTCACCAGATTGCACTAAATGTTATCCCACAAATTGATAAATTTATGGATAACGGATATACAAAAGAAGAGATGAAAATGGTTAATGAAACCAAAAAAATAATGCATAAAAATATTGAAGTAAGTGCTACTTGCGTTAGAGTTCCAGTTCTAAGAGGACATAGTGAATCAGTAACTATATGGCTTGAAAAAGATATAACTGCTGAAGCTGCAAGAGAAGCTTTATATAATGGAAAAAATATTGTAGTTATGGATGAACCTCAAAATAGTATCTATCCTATGCCAATAACTGTTGTAGATAGGGATGAAACATTTGTTGGAAGAATAAGAAAAGATATATACAAAGATAATGTTTTACATATGTGGGTTGTAGCAGATAATTTAAGAGTTGGTGCAGCAACAAATGCTGTAAGAATTGCTCAAAAATGGCTTGAAATGGAAGGACAATGAACTTTATAGAAAAAATTTTTGAAAGTACCCTTTGGCAAGGAAGGCTCCTTATCCTTTTAGCTGTTATATTTGGTATGGTTGGAGCACTTGTTTTATTTGTTGTAGCAAGCTTAGATATTTATCATGTTGCAACTTATACTATAAATGTTTTAACTTCTCATTCCCATCCAGAAAATTTTCATGAAAAAATAGTTGGAGAAATCATAGGTGCAGTAGATCTGTATCTGATTGCAGTAGTTATGCTTCTATTTAGTTTTGGACTATATGAGCTTTTTATATCAAAAATAGATATAGCAGAAAAGAGTGAGAGTTCTGGAATATTAAAAATAAAAGATTTAGACCAATTAAAAGACAAACTGGCAAAAGTTATCGTAATGGTTTTAATAGTTAGCTTTTTTAAAAGAGTTATAAATATGCAATATAACACTCCCCTTGAAATGCTATATTTTGCCATATCAATATTTGCTTTAGCAATTGGTTTATACTTTTTACATAAAGGTTCACAACAACATTAAAGGATAAATATGGTTTTTATTGATGCATGTTTTAGAAAAAAAACTCCATATACACCGATTTGGATGATGAGACAAGCAGGCAGATATCTGCCTGAATATATGGAAGTAAGAAACAGAGCTGGAGACTTTTTAACTCTTTGCAAAAATCCAGAAATGGCAGCAGAAGTAACACTTCAACCAGTTGAGATTTTAGATGTAGATGCAGCTATTTTATTTAGTGATATACTTGTTATTCCTCTTGAGATGGGAATGGATCTAAGATTTGAAAAGGGTGAGGGCCCAATCTTTAGTGATCCTGTAAGAACTATGAAAGATTTAAATAGACTTTATGATTATCCAGAAGAGAAATTAACTTATGTTTATGATACGATTAAATTAGTTAGAGAAAAACTTCCAAAAGACAAAGCTCTTATTGGATTTAGCGGCGCTCCTTGGACTCTTGCTACATATATGGTAGAGGGAAGCGGCTCTAAAACATATGCAACTATAAAAAAACTTATATATACTGATCCAGAATTTATGCATGCACTGATGATCAAAATAACAGAAGCTGTAAAAGCATATCTTGTTAAACAGATTGAATCTGGTGTAAATGCAGTACAAATTTTTGATAGCTGGGCAAGTGCTCTTGAAAAAGATAAATTTTTTGAATTTAGCTGGGATTATATGGTTGATATTGCTGAATTTTTAAAAGATAAATTTCCTGGAATACCTGTTATACTATTTCCAAAAGGTATTGCTGGATATCTTGACTCAATTTATGGAAAATTTGATGTATTTGGTGTTGATTGGTCAACTCCTATGGATTTAGCAAAAAAACATCTTGGCCAAAAGTATGTTCTTCAAGGAAATATGGAACCTACAAGACTTTATAGCAAAGATGCAACAAAAGAGGGAGTAGAAAAGATAATAGAAGTAATGGGCGCAAAAGAGGGTCATATTTTCAATCTTGGTCATGGAATGCTTCCAGACCTGCCAGTAGAAAATGCAAAATATTTAGTTGAATTAGTTCACGATTTAACAAGAAGATGAAATATATTTTTGGTCCTGTAAACTCAAGAAGATTTGGGCTTTCTCTTGGAATAGATTTAAGCCCAGATCAAAAGATATGCAATTTTGATTGTCTGTATTGCGAATTAGAACCTGCAAAACCTACAGATAAAATATTAAATCCTCCAAATGTTGATGAAATTGTAAAAGAGGTAAAAGAGGCTCTCAAAAAATATAAAGATATAGATGTTATAACAATAACTTCCAATGGTGAACCTACACTTTATAAAGATTTAGATAAATTGGTTGATGAATTAAATAAAATCAAAGATAATAAAAAACTTCTGATTTTATCAAATGGATCGCTAATATATAAAAAAAATATCCAAAAAACATTATCAAAAATTGATATAGTAAAACTATCTCTAGATTGCGCAACAAAAAGCTGCTTTAAAAAGCTTGATAGACCACTAAAATCAATATCAATTGATCTAGAAAAAATTATAAATGGAATGATTGAATTTAGAAAAATTTATAAAGGCACTTTAATTATTGAAATTCTTGTAGTAAAAGGTATAAATGATAAAAAAGAAGAATTTGAAAAATTAAATGATGTTTTACAAAAAATAAAACCAGATAGAGTAGATATAGGTACAATTGACAGACCTCCTGCATATAGAGTTGAACCAGTGTCTTTTGAAAAACTTTTTGAATTGTCAAACTATTTACAAAACATTCCAATCAATATAGTTTCAAGAAAAGATTCAAAAAATTTTGAAAAAGAGTTAAATGAAGATGAGATTTTAAACACCCTTAAACATAGACCTTTCACACATGATGATATTAAAACCGTTTTTTCAAAAAGTAGTATTAAAAAATTTGAAAAGCTTTTAAAAGAAAAAAAGATAGGTGAGAAAAAAATTTCCAATGTAACTTTTTACTATACTATTGACAAATAAGAAAAAATCTTTTATAATTCTACTCGTCTTTCAAAGAGAGCCTTTGAGATTCCGGATTAGCTCAGTGGTAGAGCAACCGGCTGTTAACCGGTTGGTCGCAGGTTCGAATCCTGCATCCGGAGCCACTTGTTTTAAACTCCCATTTTATGGTACTTTTCTAATCATTTCTATCAGATTGTGCCCAAATTGTGCCAACTTTTTTATTATAGCAAAAATTGAGCTCTTTTAACTTTTTCTCTTTTTCTATATTTTGCATATTTAGTTAAAGTCATTGATGGATCAGTATGTCCAAGCATATTTGAAACCCATAGAATATCTTCGCCATTTTCAATCATTATTGTTGCGAAAGTATGTCTCATCTGATATATTGGACGATATTTCATACCAAGCTTTTCAAGAAGCTTTTTCCAATGAGTATTTCTTACTCTCTTAATATCGTAAAAGTGCTCGCCATTTTTATTAAGAAATACATAACTATTATATTTTCCAGTTCTAATAAACTGGTATTTTAGGTAGGGAAGCAGAGGATCTATAATATCAATTGTTCTGATACTGCTTTCAGTTTTAGGCTCCTCTATTCTACCCATTTTTATTGTTCTTCTTATATGTATCTCTTTTTTATCAAAATCTACATCTTCCCATTTCAAACCAATTAATTCACCGCTTCTCATACCAGTATAAAAACCTAAAGCACAAAAAGATTGAAGCCATCCTTCAGACTTATTTAAAATTTTTTTAACCTCTTCCAAAGTGAATGATTTCACCTCAACTTTATTTAGTTTGGGCACTTTTACTTTAGATATTGGATTTTTTTCTATTATTTCATCTTTAATAGCATCTTCAAATATAGTGTGCAATACAGCCCTTATGTTTCTTACTCTTCTTGGTTTTAACTTCTCTAAAAGCTTATTTTGCCAAATAGCTATATCAGATGGCTTTATCTCATCAAGTCTTTTATCTCCAAAATATGGCTCAATATGCTTTTTAAGAGAAATATTGTAATCAATTTTCGTACTTTCTCTTCTTTCAAACTTATGCAATTCAAAACTTACTTTTGCATATTCAGAAACTGTTGGCACTTTGTTTTCAAAGAACTCTCCAGAATTTAGCTTAAAAAGCAATTCTGGTATGATTTTTTGTTGGGCAAGTTTGCGATTGGCTTTGGTGTCATCTAATCCTAAAGACTTTCTATATCTTTTTGATTGATGATAAAATGTTATGTACAATTTGCCGTTGCGACTGGTTAATGTCATCTTTGTCCTTTCCGACCACCCAATCGTCAATCGCAACTCTGTCAAATAAAATTTTACCAGCTTTTTTGAAATAGTGAATATTTTCTATGAAATATTCATTTTTTAGTTTATAGATCCTGTCTTTGGAATATCCAAGATATTGGCTAAGCTCTTTTACATTAAGCCACCTTTTTTGACTGCTGTTTGTCAATGCTTTTTTAATAGCTTCTATATCTTTTTCAATCTTTTCTATTTTGTTAAGATTTTCAAACTTTATGTCCATTCTCTCCCCCTATATGTTAATTTCAGCTTCAAGGTTTCGTTTTACTATCTCCTTGTAAAGCAGTTGATACCTTGTCTTGATAAAATCATTTTTATTAGAATTTTCATTTAGCTCTTTTGTTATCTTTTGATACTCTTGTAATAATTCATAATTACTGAGTCTTTTTACAGATCTTAATTTCAAAGGCTTGATTATTTCTCCATTTGGCAACCATCTTAGATTTTCTGTTTCACCATTTTGTTTATGGAGTGTTATTGGTGTATAAAAATGCTCTTTTGAATAGCAGTTTGTCTTTAATGATTTCTCTACTATCTCAAAAAGTTCTTCATAAAGCTCTTTGGTTATAAGAATATTGTGAGCATTTGCCTTTCTTGCAAGTCTTATGTGCTCATGTATAAACATTTCTTCATTAAATAGATAACTTTTTGATTTTATTCTTTCAAGAGGTGTTTGTATCTGCATAAACTCTTTGATTTCATATGAATTTTTGATATGTAGCCAAAGAGGATCCGTTTTAGCTCTGTATCTATTTTTCTCTTTTATAGTTTCAGGCAAAACAAGCCTTATCTCATCCATTGCTTTTTTAAAAAGTGATTCTGCATTTTTTAAAAGATCTTCTATTGTGTCTATATTATAGTTTTTCAGATACTGCCTATGCATCTCAAATTCAATATTGAATATCGACTCTTCTAAAGAGAAAGCATTGTTTAGAAAAAATTCCTGCATCAATATTGATTTATTACTGTTTAGCATTTCAATTTTTTTATCATAAATTCTAAGCATAAAAGGTTTTTTGCCAATATATATTGTTTCAAGTCTTTTAGAGTTATATAGCTCTTTATAGATTAGTGTTGATTTTTGTTTTCTTGTTACAAACATATCTTTATTTACAAAACTCATATCATATTGTATGAATATATTTAGATCAGCTCTTGTTACAGTTTTATAACCATTTATAAAATCTTGCAAGATATTATCAATTAGAGTAAGAAGAGATTTAATACCAATAGTATATATTCCATCAGTCAGAAGCTGTACTCTTATATTGTGTAGATTTTTATTTGTATAAGGATCTTTAAATCCGATTTTAAAAAAACGATTTGTATCTTGAAGCCAAATGAAACCCTCAGCATTACCAAGAAATTCAAGTGTCAAATCTTTTAAGGCTATTATTATATCTTTGTTTTTAATTTTTATATAGTTATTCTCAAAATTATCTTTTGTAGTTTCTATTTGATCTAATATATTTAAATATAGATCATCATATCTTTTGTTAGTTTCTAAGAAATAGTATAGAGTATCTATACCAGAAATAGTTTTTGGTTTGTTAATTAGTTTGATATTTTTTTGTACATTCATTTTTTCTCCTTTTTTATTTTTGTGTTTTGTATAGGGGTGTTACTAATACCCCTATATTTCGCACCGCATTGGAGTCTCATCGCAGAACTGCATCTCTTCTCCAATGCTGCGCAACTTCTCAGAGCTGACGCCTCAATGCAAATCTATCTTGCAGCAACATTTCAAGCTCGTTGTCAGACCTCCGCAAAGCTACGGCCTATATGCCATAAAATTGGCATTTACCGATAGTTGCTACTTCTACTTCAACATCGCTGTTTTCTTTGCCTTTGTATTTGATAATTTTCTCTTTAGGGATAGATATATCCAGTAGTTCGTTTTTATATCCACCGTTTCTCATAGGCTTTTTGACTAAGAGTTGTAATTTTGTTTTTCCTTTGACAACTTCACCTGTTTCTTTATTTACATAATCTGCCTGTGTAAATATGTGCAATAAATGACCTTTTAAGATAAGCATTTTGTCTCCTTTTATTTTTTGGAGACTACCGGTAGTCTTTTTTGGTTTTTTGTAACGTTACATTGAAAGTTTAGATAAATGGAGAATTTTTGTCAGGAGGAATATTTTGGATTTATTCGAATAAGTTCCCCTGGATATTTTTGTAAAAACTGTATTACAGGATTTTTCATATATATTTCAAATAATTTATTAAATACATTTTCATTAATTTTAATTCCATATAATTTTATTTCATTTAATAATTTATTTTTAATATATTCTTGTTCTATTTTAGTTAATGAAGTCTTCTTTGAAGCTGCAAAAATTGGAAACCAATTAATAGAAGATTTGATGTAAATATGTCTTTTAAATTCATACATATTAATATTTTCTTCAAATATATCATAAATAATATTTTGAGTTAATATTTCTGAATTTCTAACAGGTATTTTCATAATAGATTTAAATTGGTAAAACAAAAGTATTCCTAAACTTTTTATCACTGCTTTTTTCGTGGTCCTTTGTGTTAAGAAAAAATCCAATGCATTAAATATAGTATCAATATTTTCTTCTGTTTCCTTAGATAATAAACTAATTTTAAATATATCAGTTATTAATAAATTATGTAAAAAAAATTTCGTCAATTCTTTATTTTTGTAGTATACTGTAGATAGGAAATATTTTATTCTTGCTTCTTTTTTATTTGACAAAGAAAATCTTCCAACTAAATTTTTCTTATAATGTAATCTAAAACTTTTAATCTCTTTAAAATCTGATTGAAAAGCTGCGAACTTTTTAGGATAAAGGTTCGAATTTTCTATAATATTCAAGATTTTCATGGTTTCAGTTATGAAGTATAAAGATTTATATAATTCAAGTGAAATAATATTGTTATCATAAAAAATAAAAGTTTGATTACTTTCATCTACTTCCCAATGTAACAAAATATTTCTTATTTTTTGACCATTAATTTCTGGATGATTAGCAATATATTTTTCTAATGTTTTTGAATATACATTTTTAAGTTTAGAATTTGGAATGTTTTTTTGCAAACAATATTGAAAATTTTTGACGAAAAGATCAAATTTGTAATATTCATCCAATTCTTGGAGTAACTGATTAATTTGTTCTATCATGAATTGTTAGTATAAAATATAAATCCAGTTTGTTCTAAATCATGAACAATATTTTCTAAACATTGTTCTCTCGTTTTACCATTAGCTCCTGCATTTATTTCCGGTATGAAATACATTTCACTTTCTAAATCATTGAAGACTTCTCCTAGTTTGCTAAAAAATATATTTTTTAATTCTATATTTTGATCAAAATAATCTAACATATCGCCACTATGTGAATTTCTACCATTTTGGCCCCATAAATGAATAGCATTAATATTGTGCTTAACTGACTTGATTTTCTCCATTGTCTCATTAAGTACTTTTGGGTCTTTTTTTGCTTTTTCATAATTTAATAATTGTGGAAAATCTACTATTAATTTTAATGAAATTTTCTCTTTATCAATGATATTAAATAACTCTATAAAGTCATCTATTCCACTTATTCTAAAACCATTCCTATTTTCTATTAATATTTCACATCGAATATCTTTATTTAAAAAAATGTTTTCAAAAACTTTAAAATATTCAATAAATTCATTCAAATTTGTCGATCTACTATTTGGAGGATGAATTTCAATAATTTTTGGTATTTTGCCGTCTAAAAGTTCTATTAAAAAATATGCAAATTCTCTTGCCCAATTTTTTGAAACCCACAATTTTGGCTTTCCTGGATTTGGTTGAGCAGTTACTAAAGATTTATATTTTTGGATTACGTGATTATTGAAATTTCTTTTTTTAGCAGAATACTCAGTATGTAAAGAAAAATTATTATTTTCTAAATAACTTGGTAATTTATTAATATCAAAATGAGCTGCAACTTCTATAATTCGAGGTTTTATATATACTGGATATTTTAAATTATGATATTTTATTGGTATTAATTTCATAATAATCCTATATTCTATGATTTATTATAACAATTAGCTTTCAATTTTTTAGCTATTAATATATCTGCTTCTAGTAAATCATTTTCTAATAGTTTGTGTATCGGTATCCAAGCAATTTTATTATAGACTTTTAACTGAATATTATCGGTTTGCAATTCCGACCAAATTGCAATAATTTCAAACTTTACATCAAAATATTCATAAATCTCTTTATTAAATATTTTTTTGCTTTTATATTATTTATCAAAAAAATTTTTATTTTTTAGTTATTTCTACTATTTTTTTTAGATAATGTGTTAAGTTTTTATCCATACAATAAACATAACATCCCTTTAGACCTCTTGATAATAATACTCTATATGTATTTCTTATTATTTGATCTTTTTTTTCATCATCTGTACACCCTTTTATCGTCCTATCATCACTTGCTCTAGCCTTAGAATCTGTTTTTATCATATTTTCCTTAAAATAAAGATCTTTCCCAATGATTACTCCAACATACTCCATCTCCATTCCCTGAACGGTATGAATACATCCAACATTATTTTGTTGCTGAGTATCTATGGACCACTTAAACTGTTTTTTCCAATCATTTTGCTCATGAAGATTCCACTGCCATTTATATTTTCCTATTTCAATATCAAACAATTTTTTATTATTTTTACTGACCCAATCCCAACAGTAGCCGGCAGTAATCCTTGCATTTTTTTCTTTACAATTTTGAACGAACTCATCAATATCTTCGCAAATAACGATATCATAATCAATCACGCCATTAAATTTTTTATTGTAAAGAATATGATCAATCCAATTTAGATAGTTTACAGAGCCATTACATCGAAACTGTTCATTTAGCTCAAAAATTTGATCTATATAATTATAAATCTCATCACCAATATCCTCACATGACACAACTTGTTTGTCATCATAAAAAAAGAGAACTTTTTTAGATTTTTGCAATATATTTTCTAGTTGATCTTTTTGCAGTCTATGGGCTTCATCTACTATAGCAATATCACAATCATTTATATATCTTGGTGATTTAAATCCAAGATTATACTGATTTTCATTTAAAATACTTTCATAAACAATTCGTGGAGTCGAATTTTTTGTTATATATGAAGAGAGCATATTTTTTTGCAGACAAAAAAAATGTAGATTTAGTGCTAGTACGCTTTTGCCGCTTCCGGGCATTCCTTTTATCATAATAGATTTACTATCGGATTTCAGTATTTGATATGCTATTTCTCTTTGAGTTGTCGATAATATAAAATTACTCTCTCCTTTTTGAATCTGCTTTATTACCTCTATAAGTTTTTTTTGCGGCTTTATTTCAAATTTAAAACTGCTATTGGGTTGTTTTAATACCTGTTTTAAAAAACTATTAAACTTTTTATATTCTCCTTTGTAAAAAACTTTGGAATTATATTCTTTTATTTTCCCTTCAAAATTATGCATAAATACAACGGTATAAATCTTCTTTTGCAAATCTGTAAAGAGTTGAAAATGTTTTTTATAATTTTCAACCTGTAAAGATGGATTTATTTTATCCTCTCCAAGAACATTTATAAGTTGAGAATCTAAATTCCTGCACTTTTCTCTACTCCATTGCTTTAATTCAATAAAAACAATACTTTCTCCAACTATAACTGCATCTACTCTTTCTGGTGAATTTGGAAGAGAATATTCCAAATATATTTCATACTCATCCAAATCTATTAAAGCTTTTTGAAGATGCGGTAAAGAATTTTGCCATGATCGAAATTCTGAATCTGAAGTATTTTTGGTTTTCAAGAAGGAAAAATCTTTTAATTTTTGAAACTCTTCTATTTTCATTTCAAACCAACTCTATCTTTAAAATATGCAAGTGTCTCTTCATCGACACAAAAAATATAGCAACCTTTACTGCCTCGGCTCATGAGAGTTTTATAGGTATTTTTTATAATTTTATCTGCTGTTTCCTTTGCAAGTTGAGGATTTTTTTTATATAAAGTTTTATAGCCCTTCAGTGATGCGTCAGTTTTGGCTCTTTTTTCCGGTCTGGTTATAACTTTACCATCTCTTACAATTAAATCCGGCCCTATTATGACACCAATATACTCTATTTCTAATCCTTGACATGTATGAATACATCCTGCTTCATTTATTGATGTGGGTTTCATTATCCAAAGACTTCCATCTTTTGCTAAATTCCATTTCATCTCAAATTCACCTATTTTAATATCACATTCACTTTTTAAATCAGCTCTTTTACTTATCCAATCCCAGCAATAACCCGCCACTATCCTTGCATTAGTACCTTTTGTATTTTTTTCAATGATCGCTTCTTTTAAATCATTTGGATTATCAAATACCTTAAAATCGTAATCTATCCCTTCTAACGTATAATTGGCTGTTGGTCGAATTTGTAAAACATTATCTAACCATGCTATATAGCCATCTGAACCATTACACCTAAACTGCGATTCAAGCTCCATTTCTATAACTTGGGCATTCAATGCATTAGCCCATTTTTTTATTTCATCTTTTGTCCCAATATCTTTTAATGTTACTCTTTGATCCTCATCTATAAAAAATACAGTAGTTTTTGCAGCATGAATAATTTCTTTAATCTGATTTTCTCCAATGCTTTGAAACAAACCGGACTTCTCATTAAGCCTATGAGCTTCATCAACAATTAATAAATCATAATCATTTTCTTCATTATTTACAAATGATCCTGAACCTGTAAAAAGATTTGAAATTTGACTTTTTTTTAAAGTACCTGAAAGTTTAGCTTCATATACAGCCCTTGGAGCAGCATTTTTTGTTACATATCTGGATAATAATCCTTTTTGAATAGTACTAACCAATAAATTTATTGCAACAACTGATTTCCCTGTCCCTGGACCTCCTTCTACAATAATAACGCTTTTTTTATTATCTATTTTATTTTTGTTTGTAATATTAATTACTTTCTCATACACAAGTTTTTGTTCGTCTATCATGATAAATTCTTGATTGCCTTGTATTAATGAAACTAAAGTATCAGCTAAATTTTTTGAAGGAGCTAGCTTACTATTTTCAATTATTTCTAATATTTTTTCATCATCAGGATAAACAATATTTTCCAAAATAAAATTTTTTAATTTTTTTGCATCACTTTTAAAAAAAAGTGGAGCTTTTTTAATATATTCATTATAAAAATTATTATTTATTTGATTATCAGGCAAATAATTATGCAAATATACACATGGCTTTACTTGAATATTTTTAACTCGAATTGATAAATTAAAATCTTCTAATAAACTCTTGTATGACCATGCTTGATATGATGGATGCACTACTTCTCTCATTGCATTTGCAATATAAGTCTTAACAATTGCATCTTTATCTGTTTTCTCAACTTTTTCCCACTGCTTTAATTCCACTATTATTAATATATTTTCTTTTTTTTCATTTTTACCTGCAATTATTAAATCTATGCGTTTAGATGTCATAGGAATTTGATATTCTACAGCAATTGAAGCATTTTCCGGAATTTTTTCGTCAGATAAAATTTTATACATTCTTTCTAAAGAATTTCTCCAAGATAATTTTTCTGAAGAAGATACAGATTTCATTAAAACTTTTTTAAAAATGTCAAAAATAATTGTTTCAATTTGGCCAGAAAATAAATCTTCTAAAAATTCTTTTTTACTTGCTAAATAAACAATCATTTTATAATCCATTTATTTTTTATTATTTTATTATTTTATTATTAATTACTTATGAAACTGTGCCCAAATTGTGCCCAAAATTGACACAATTAAGCTAAATTAAAGGATTTGACAGAATTGCGAAAGTTCGATTTTATGGTCTTTTTTAGTTTTTTATGAAGTTTCAAATTAGCTCCTGCATCCGGAGCCACTTCTTACATAACCATTACTCTTTAAAAATATTAAAAAATTTACTTCATTTTTTAATTCCTTTAGTTAAAAGATCATAATACTATACAGACTCCAATCAATTTACCACATTTAATATCTACAAAGGTTAATATCATTGTTTCATATTATCTGCTTTTAATATTAATCAAAAATTTTTAATCTATAATTTACTATAACTACATATATAAGTTTTTTTTTTAAATTTTGAAGATATAATAGATTTATTAAATTTTGTTTTATATGGAAAATTATGTTAAAAAAAATTAATTTTAAAACTCCATATAATACTTCCGAATCAGATATCATTAAAGAATTTTTCACTCCTGCATTTGCAAATTCTATTTTTTATAAAAGAAGAGTTGGATATTTTACTTCAGGATGGCTGTCCCAAAATAAAATGCAAAAGGTTTGACAAAAATTTAACAAAAAAGTTTTGTAAATGAATTTTGAAAAATTTAAAACTGTAAACTTTATAATTGAAAGAGATAGTAAAGATACCACATATAAATTTGCCTTACTTAGAGCAGCAATAGAGTCTGTCCAAGAATTTGAACATCTAAAAAAAGAAATAAATAATAAAGTTTTATTTCCACTTGGAATACTTATTCAAAAATGGATTTTGTATTATTATCCTTTATTAGAAAATGGAATACCACAAAAACATGGAAAAAGAAATCTTGCTTTTCAAAAATTTTTCATAAGGGTAATTGATTATTACAAGGATAAAGGTGGAATAAATGCACTTTATTCAGATATTAAAAGAGGAACTATTCCAACAGAAATAAAGGTGGATTTTTTAAATCTTTTAAAAAAGTTAAAAGAAACGATAATAAACATGCCTATGAAATATCTAGGAAAATCCTATTTTGAAAAAGAATACTCTATATTTCAATATAATCAAGACAGCAAAAGAATCACATCACAAGATAAAATAGACCAACAATTTTTTATAGAAAAATTTGGAACATTTTCAATCTCAAAAGAGATATATATAGTTTTCCTTTATTTAGGTTCATTTATAAATGGAACAGAATCAATATTATACAAATGGGCTGAGTTTTCAGTAAAAGCCGATCAGAAGGGAAATTTTACAATTGAAAAAGTATTAGATAAACTTTTAATATCTCCAGAAGATGAAAGGGATGTTTTATTTGCACAACATATTTATAAAAATCTAATACACAAAAATAGGAAGATAGAATGCGTATGGAGCGGAAAGGCAATAGCAAATGAACATTTACTTAATGTAGATCATGCAATACCTTTTTCAATATGGAAAAATAATGATTTATGGAACCTACTTCCTACTCATAAAGATATAAACCAAAAGAAAAAGGATAAGATACCTTCTCCAATGTTAATTACAAAAAGAGAGGAAATAATAAAATATTACTGGGAAATATTGGAAAAGGAATACAAAAATAAATTTAGAAAAGAAATAGTAACAGATTTAATAGGGTTTGAAAAAGTTAAAAATGAAAGTAATATAAAAGAAATTTTAGAAAATGGGATAATACAATTAAAATCAAAAGCAAAATATTTAATAGAAATTAGGGGGTATGAAGAATGGAACATATAGATTGTCCTTTTTGCAATCCATCAAAAGAAGATATAGTTATGAAAAATGAGCTTTGCTATGCAAGGTTTGACAAATATCCAGTAAGTAATGGACATCTTTTAATAATCCCTTTTAGACATTTTGATAATTATTTTGATGCAACAAAAGAAGAAAAAATAGCAATTATAAATCTAATTGACAATGCAAAAAATTTTTTAGATAATGAATATAAACCAGATGGCTATAATATAGGTGTGAATGTAGGATATACTTCAGGACAAACCATAATGCACGTTCATATTCATTTAATTCCAAGATATAAAGGAGATATTGAGAATCCAAGAGGCGGAGTTAGAGGAGTTATTCCTGAAAAAAGAATTTATTAGAAGCTGATGGTATGAGTAAAATTCATTTAGTATTATCTATTGGATATATTGTTTATTGAAATAATATATAAAATCATTTTTTTATCTTACTTATCTTGCTTCCTTCAAGAGTTAAGTTGTACATTAAACCTTTATTGTTAAATATAAATCCAATAACTGGATCTTTTATATCTAAAGTATTAACATCTTCACCAACACCCCATTTTACAATAGCGACTGAGCCATCTACCCCTACTTTCCATCCATCAGAGTTTCTAAAATCTTTTAATACTTTATTATTCATAAATAAAATAACAATACTTTTTTTCTGAACACCAAGTTGAAAGCCTATAGATGCACTTACAATATTATAATAATCAACAATTTTTTTATTTATAAGAAGAGCTCCTTCTCCATACTCTCCACCAATTCCAAAGCCAGCTTTATATACATTTGGAAAAACTAGTACTCCTTTTGCTTTTTTAAGAAGCTCATTGGAACCTTTTACTTGCTTTTTAAACTCTTTTATAGTCTCTTTGATTTCAACATTTAACTCATATTTTGATGCAGAATATAATGGTGAGAGAAAAAAAAGTAAAGTAAAAAATAAAAATATAATCTTTTTCATTTTAACTCTCTTCATCTTTTTCAACAAGTATCTTATCTAATATTTCAAAAACTTTTTTACTTCCTTCTTCCATTTCTTTTACAGCACTCATTAAATTTTCTAAATCTATTTTTTCAACTTTTAATAGATTAAATATCTTTTTTGTACCTTCATGAACAGTTGCATGTGGAGATTCTAAAGAGATAAAACTTGGAGTATTAGAAAAATATTTTTTCCCTTCTCCTTCATAATACCATTTTCCAAGTCTACAATCATGATAATCTACATATTTAAACATCTCTTTATGTTTTGCTATAGACAAATAAGTATTAACTTTCCATATTACATGGTCTAATTTTGCAAGACCCATAAATACTCTATTTGCAACTTTTAATATTTTTTCAAATGTATCACTTACTTTTTGATTCATAATATAAAGTTCATTTTTAAATCCATCTATCTTTTTATCAATTATTTCAATTTTTTCACTAACATCAGTTGCTTTTTTCCCAACATCGTCAATCTCTTCTTTCATAGATTTTAAAATATTATCAACCTCTTTAACGGCCTTTTGAGTTCTATCAGCAAGACCTCTTACCTCTTCAGCCACAACAGAAAACCCTTTCCCAAATTCACCAGCCCTTGCTGCTTCTATTGCAGCATTTAAAGCTAAAAGATTAGTCTGCTCTGAAATCTCTTTTATTAAAGATAAAATTTTATCAACCTCTTCTGCTCTTTGAAGTAGATCACCAACACTATCTTTTGATTTATGAGCAGTAGAATTTAAAAGATTTGTATCACCCATGATAGATGTTATACCTTCAATTATCTCTTTAAATTTTTCATTCAAATCTGTTGCTGAAGCGATAGTATGCTTTACTTCTCCTACAGATTCTGAAAGATTTCCTTGTATATCTTTTAAACCCAATTGAAGATTTTGGTTTTCATATTCAAAAAGAGTTTTAAAGTCATCTTTTTTATTTTGTCGATTTTGCTTTAATTCATTTAACTCTTTTTTTAAAGTTTCTTTTTCATCTTTTAAAAGCTCATTTTCTTTTTTTAAATTTTCAATTAACTCTTTCAATTTTTTTTCATTACTGTTATTAAATCCAAACATAACTTTTCCCTTAAAACATTGAGTTATTATTAAAAATTCATTTGAAAAAATTATAACATAACTAATTTTTATTTTTCATCTAAGTCTATTTTGTTATACTAAAAAAAATATTTTAAGGAGTAAAGGAATGAAAATTTCTAATGAGGGATTATTGACTCAGCTGGGCTACAATATTGATGAAAAAAGTTTAAAAGAGTTGGAGATTATTGCAAATAATACTCCAGGTTTTGAAAATATAAAAAAGCATATAATTGCACTTAATGACCATCTTAAACCATACTCATCATATGTTGCTATGTCAAATTCAAATCCATATTTTAAAATCAAAATTGATACTGATAATGAAAAATATATAAACGAAGCAAAAGATATTATCACAAAATGGGCTGAAAAATATAATGTAGAATTAAAAAAAGTTGAAAATAAAAATACTTTTTATATTTTGGGAATTAAAAAGTGAGGTTTTTACTCATTTTTATTCCCCTATTTCTTTTTGCTGATAGCTTTTTCTTAGATATTGCAAAAGATACTGATAGTAACAATAAATATTTTGCTTTAGGAATTTCTAAAAATACTCCAATTTACTCATTACCTACATATACATCTATAGATGTTGGTGGATGGGGTAGTAATGAAAGCTTGAGTTTTGTTTCAATTAATGAGGGAATAAAATATGGAGATAGACTATTTTTAAAAGCTCAAATTGGACTATCTTTGATTTCAAATACAACAAAAAATCTCTCAACAACTTTGGAATTTTCTGAAAAAGTATCAATTGGTACCTATATTGGCAAAAATAGCTTATCTCTATTTTTTAGACATTTTTCTAATGCTAATATTAAAAAACCAAATGGAGGTGAGAGTTTTATAGGATTATCTTTTTTAACTAATTTCTAGCATCAGCAAGAGTTAGTGCAAACAAAGGATTGCAATATTTTTTAATTTCACAATATGCCTCTTTTAATGTTAAACCTGTTGTAACAATATCATCTATTAAAACAATATCTACATTTTTTGGTCCATTATATATAAAATCTCTTGTATTTTTAATTCTATATTCATAGCTTTTACCAGAATAAGTAATTCTGTTTTTTGCAACTAACTTATTATATAATGGAATAAAAGTTTTGCTTTTTAAACTATTCGATAGAATAGCAGTATGAGAATATTGATCTATTTTTTTACTCTCTATTGAAAGGGCATATATTTTTTCTTCACTTTTAAATTCATTGGAAAATTTTTTAAAAGAGTTTTGTGCTAATATCTCAAAAATAAAACTTCCAATAAAATGGTGTTTTGTTTTTATTAACTCTTCAATCTCTTTATATTTATAAAAAGAGTAAACATAAAAATCTTTTGCAATTTCTCTTTTAATTAATTTTGGTGTTAAAAACTCTTTTTGACAGCTATTACAGATAAGTTTTAATGAAAATCTTTCACATATAAGGCATCTCAAACTAACTCTTTAAGATTTTATATACTTGAACAACTGCCTCATCTATTAGTTTTTTTGTAAAATCTTCTATACTTTTTGCACTATTTATTGGAGCTATCCAGCGGCTTTCCTTTAGATCTATAATTCTAACTTTTTTAACACCATCTTTTTCAAATTCAACTTTTATTAATATAGAACCTTCTAAGTTTTCTCCAGTAAGTTTTGATTTATTATAAATTAAAGAGAGCTTTTTTATATAGATATCTGCTTTTTTATCTATATTTTCCAATTTTTTTGCAAAATATTTTTCAAGATCTGTAGAAAATGTTATATCTGCTTCTATTTTGCCATTTTTGTAAATATATCCGATTATATTTTTGTTTTTCCTTTGATCAACTATATGAACTAAGCTATTTTTTATAGAAGAAAATTGATCATTTATGTATATATTTATTCCTCTATTTGCACATCCTACCAAAAATATAAATAAAGTAAATATAAAAAAAATCTTTTTCATGATAAGGCCTTAATCAATTTTTAAAACAGTTAAAAAGGCTTCCTGTGGAAGCTGAACTTTTCCTATAGATTTCATCCTTTTCTTACCAGCTTTTTGCTTTTCAAGAAGTTTTCTTTTTCTTGTAATATCTCCTCCGTAACATTTTGCAGTAACATTTTTCCCCATAGATTTTACTGTCTCTCTTGCAATTATTTTATTTCCTATACTTGCTTGAATTGCAACTTCAAAAAGCTGCCTTGGAACAATCTCTTTCATCTTTTTAACAAGCTCTCTTCCTCTGTAAAAAGCTTTCTCTTTAGGAACAATAATAGATAAAGCATCAACTACTTCACCAGCAACTCTTACATCAAGTTTTACAAGATCTCCTTCTTTATAATCACTTGGCTCATAGTCAAAACTTGCATACCCTTTTGTTACTGTTTTTAATTTATCATAAAAATCCATAACAATTTCATTCATTGGTATTTCATACTCAAGCAAAACTCTATCTTCTGTTAAATATTCCATCTTTTTTTGAGTGCCTCTTTTCTCATTTACCAATGTTATAACATTTCCTAAAAACTCAGTTGGAGTAATAATTGTAGCTTTTACATATGGCTCATAAATCTTTTCAATCTCTTGAACTGGAGGCAATTCACTTGGATTTTGAATCTCTATTTCACTTCCATCAGTTTTTAATACTTTGTATGTAACAGTTGGTGCAGTTGCAATTAAATCAAGTCCAAATTCTCGCTCTAATCTTTCTTTTACAACTTCCATATGCAAAAGACCTAAAAATCCAACTCTAAAGCCAAATCCAAGTGCAGCAGATGTTTCAGGCTCATAAGTTATAGCTGCATCATTTAGTTTTAGTTTGTTTAATGCATCTCTTAAATCTTCAAATTTATCAGTTTCAATTGGATAAAGTCCTGCAAATACAAAAGGTTTAGCCTCTTCAAATCCTTCAATTGGACTTTTTGTTGGATTTTTTGCATCAGTTATTGTATCACCTACCTGAACATCTCCAATGTTTTTAAGACCCATTACAACAATACCAATTTCACCTGTTTTAATAGTATCAGTTTTTATTGGAGATATAGGGTGTGGATACATAAGTCCTAAAACTTCATGTTTTTTATTTGTACCCATTACAAGAACTTCTTGACCTTTTTTTATCTCTCCATCAAATACTCTAACAAGTGCCAAAGCTCCAAGATAGCTATCAAACCAGCTATCATAAATCAAAGCTTTAGTAGGAGCTTTAGAATCTCCTTTTGGTGCTGGAATTCTTTCAATAATTGCATCAAGAAGCTCTTTTATTCCTTGTCCAGTTTTTGCACTTACCTCCAATGCATCAGAACAATCAAGTCCAATAGTATTTTCAATATCCTCTTTTACTCTATTTGGGTCTGCTGCTGGAAGATCGATTTTATTGATAACCGGAATTAATTCAAGATTGTTTTCTAAGGCAATATATACATTTGCAATTGTTTGAGCTTCAACTCCTTGGCTCGCATCGACTACTAAAAGTGCCCCTTCACTTGAGGCAAGAGATCTGCTAACTTCATAACTAAAATCAACATGTCCCGGAGTATCGATAAGATTTAATATATATTCTTTTCCATCTTTTTTATATTTTAATCTAACACTTTGAGCCTTTATAGTAATACCTCTTTCTTTTTCTATATCCATAGTATCAAGAAGCTGCTCACTCATTTTTCTCTCTTCTACAGCACCACACTCTTGAATCAATCTATCGGCCAAAGTGCTTTTTCCATGATCAATATGTGCAATGATGGAAAAATTCCTAATATTTTCCACGATACTCCCTATTTTAGTATTTAGTTTTAAGATTTAAGAGTTAAGACTAAAAATTTTACTTAACACTTAATTCTTAACTCTTAGCTCTAAATAAACAAACTATTAACACTCTCATTATGATAAACTCTTCTTATAACCTCAGCAAAAAGAGGAGCAACTGTTAAAACTTTTATTTTATCAGTCTCTTTTTTCAATGGAAGAGAATTTGATACAACAAGCTCATCAAGCTCACCATTTTCTATTCTCTCATATGCAGGACCACTTAAAACTGGATGAGTACAACATGCCATAACTGAGTTTGCACCTTTTTCTTTTAAAGCCTTTGCAGCTTTAACTATTGTTCCTGCAGTATCAATCATATCATCAACTAAAATAACATCTTTATCTTTTACATCACCTATAATATTCATAACTTCTGACTCATTTGCTTTTTCTCTTCTTTTATCAACAATAACCATATCAAGACCCAATCTACTTGCAAAATATCTTGCTCTTGCAACACCACCGATATCTGGACTTGCAATGATTGGATTTTTTAAATTTTTATTTTTAACATAATCCATAAAAATAATTGCACCATATAAATTATCAACCGGAATATCAAAAAAGCCCTGAATCTGGCCAGCATGAAGATCAATAGTAATCACTCTTGTAATTCCAGCTTTTTCTATTAGGTTTGCAACAAGTTTAGCTGTAATCGGAACTCTAGGGGCTGCTTTTCTATCTTGTCTAGCATAGCCAAAATATGGAATAACAGCTGTAATTGTATTTGCGCTGCTCCTTCTTAGAGCATCAGTCATTATTAATAGCTCCATTAAATTATCATTTGCAGGAGACCCAGTTGGCTGAACTATAAAAACATCTCTACCTCTTACAGACTCTGAAATTTGTACATTTATCTCACCATCACTAAATCTACTAACAGTAGCTTTGCTTAAAGGTACATCAAGATACTTAGCAACCTCTTTTGCAAATTCTGGATGTGAAGTACCTGAAAAGATTTTATAACCTCTCATAATATCTCCCATAATTTTTTTGAAATTATATCAAACTATCCATCCACCACCAAGAACTTTTTCATCCTCATAAAAAACACCAGCCTGCCCACTTGCAACTCCATAAACACCTTGATACATTGTGACTTCTGCAATGTTATCTTTTATTTTTGCAAAACATGGAACTTTAGGCATTCTATATCTAACTTTGATAGAAGCTTCAAAGCTATCTTTTTCTTCAAACATATTTAAATCTTTCAAAATAACTTTTGTAGTTTCTAAATCCTCTTTTTTACCTACAACAATCTGGTTTTTTTCAGGAATGATTTTTAATACATAATGAGGATGTTTTGCCCTATAAACTCTAAATCCTTTTCTTTTTCCTATTGTATAGTGCATATAACCTTTATGTTCACCTATAACATTTCCATTTTTATCTAAAACTTCGCCCGGCATATCAACTTTTGTAAAATCTTTTAAAATATCTATATAGCTCTTTTCCACAAAACAGATTTCACTACTCTCTTTCTGTTCTGCAATCTCTTTTAATATTGGGATATTTTTCGCAATTTCCTTTACATCTTCTTTAAACATATCTCCTAATGGAAATATTACTCTTGGAAGAACTTTCTTTTCTATATTGAAAAGAAAATAGCTTTGATCTTTACTTTTATCCTTTGCTTCATACAAAAATTTTCCATCAGTTTTTACATAATGGCCAGTTGCTAAAAACTCTGCACCTTTATAATCTGCATAATCAATCAAGGCACCAAATTTTAAGTATCTGTTACATACAGCACATGGATTTGGGGTTTTACCTTCTATATAAGTTTCAACAAATGGAGTATAAACTTTTTCTAAAAAATCTTCAGTTTTATCTAAAACATCTACTTCTATATCTAAAAATTTTGCAACTTTTTCAACATTTTTTATATTTTTTTTATGGTACTCTTCATTTTTATGTAGTTTCATATATACGCCAATAACATTAAATCCCTTTTTCTTCAATAGATAAGCTGTTACTGAAGAATCAACTCCTCCACTCATTGCAACAAGTACTTTACTCAAATTTTTCTCCATTTATTTTTTCTTTTTTTTCTTTACTTTTAACATATTTCTTTAAATTTATCAACATTAAAAATTACTTAATATTTTTTTGAAAAATGATGATATAGAGCCACCTTTTTCTATATTTTTTCCATCTTTTGTTCTATTTTTTGTTATTTTTTTTACAATATCTACCATTTGCAAAGTAGGTTTACTCATAGGCTCTTTTTTTACAAAAAGCTCTCTTATTTTTGAATTTTCACTTATAATTTTACTCCTTTCAATATATCCTAAAAGTTCCAGTTTTATATCTTTTGAAATATGTTTGCTAGCAACTGTTTTTATTTTATTGAATATAAATTTTGCCTCATTCTCATTTTTTACTTCATTTATTATCATATATATCTCATCTTTTATTTTGCTACTATATTTAATCATTGCATAAGCATCCATAATCGCCGAAGGATCAGGTACAGTTATAACAATAGTATCAGTTGAGGCATCTATAAAACTTCTTACACTCTCTCCTATTCCAGCTCCAGTATCAATAATCAAAAAATCAAAATCATTAAATCCGTCTATCTCTTTTAAAAATTTTTCTATTAAATCTTTATCTTTAAAATTTAATATCTCTTCGCCACTCTCTCCTGGAATGAGAATTAGATTTTTATTTATATTTACCAATATCTCTTCAAAAGATGCTTCTCCTTTTAATACATCCAAAATATTTTTCTCAGGTTGAACATTTAATATAATATCAAGATTAGCTAGACCAATATCAGCATCAAATAGTGCCACTTTATAACCATATTGAGAAAGAGTATATGCTAAATTTGCACTTATTGTACTTTTTCCTACACCGCCTTTTCCACTTGTTATTGTAATAAATCTCAAATCATCTCTCCAAGAAGATACAAAGGTATGACAACAGAAGCTCTTTCACTCCATTTTGGATGAGGAATTTTTAAATCTTTTTCATCTACTTTTGAATTATTATAAAATATTATATCAAGATCCAAAGTTCTTGGGGCATTTTTAAAAGTTCTAACTCTTTTAAAACGCTTTTCAATTTTTAAAAGATAATTTAATAATCTTTTTGGTTTCATTGATGTTTTTAGCAATATTACAGCATTGTAAAAATCTGGTTGATCTTTATACCCAAATGGTGGGTTTTTTAAAAGAGGTGATGTTGCTACTATTGAAATTTTATTTGAGTTTTTTAAAATATTTAAAACCTTTTTAAATCTTTTTTTAACATCTCCTAAATTACCTCCTATTCCAATAGTTGCAACAAAAGGCAAATTTTTTGGATTTTTATTTATGTAAGGATATCCATAAGTATAAAATAAAGATAGTTTATTATCAATTTTTCTTTTCAAAAAATCTCCTCATAAAATTTGCGCTTTTCCATTTTTCATAACAACCATATCCTCTATTCTTATTCCAAATTCTCCTGGTATATATATGCCAGGCTCAATTGTAAATACCATTGAGTCCTCTATTATAGTATCACTTTTTGAAGATATAAAAGGCATCTCATGAATATCAAGTCCAACTCCATGCCCCAATGAATGAACAAAATAGCCTTTAAATTCACTACTGTCAATAATTTCTCTTGCAATTTTATCTATCTCTTTTGCTCTCATTCCACTTCTTGCCTTTTTAATAGCCTCATCATGAGCTTTTAAAACTAAATCATACGCCTTTTGAATTTTTGGGTTTTTAAATTTTTGGCTATATTCAAAATTTATATCATTATCATATAAAGATGTCCTCGTTCTATCAGAGCAGTATCTTTTATATTTCACACCTGCATCAAATAAAATCAAATCTCCCTTTTTTAAAATTTTATTGCTAGGAATGGCATGGGGTTTAGCAGCATTTTCATTAATAGCAAATATCGGATCAAAACTAAGATCTCTTTCTCCAAAACTGCTTAAAATTGAGATTGCTTCAAAATGGAGTCTCTTTTCAGTTTTTCCTTCCCCTTCTTTTTTTAAAAAAATACTAAACTCTTCAAAAGCTTTTTTATTCAAAAGGACACTTTTTTTAATTTTTTCTATCTCATCTTCACTTTTTATAGCTCTTTTCTTCCATGAAAAGTTAAAAGCCTCTTTAAGAAAAACTCCACTT
The DNA here is from genome assembly GCF_027943725.1 of Nitrosophilus kaiyonis. NCBI lineage: Bacteria > Pseudomonadati > Campylobacterota > Epsilonproteobacteria > Nautiliales > Nitratiruptoraceae > Nitrosophilus > Nitrosophilus kaiyonis. Next base: position 181,498 of record NZ_AP025696.1, read on the forward strand.
TTTTTAAGCTCTTCAACATCTTTTAAATTAAAATCTTTAGGGTCAAACCATAGTTTTTTAACTCTTTTTTTTCTTAATACTCTTCTTGCCTCTTTTATAAGCTCTCTGCTTTCAATAACCTCTGCATTTTTTATATTCTCTTTTGCATCTAATGTATATCTTGAATCTGTTATAAAATAGGCCTCATCATATATTTTTAAAAATATCTCATTATCACATGAATAGCCACACTCATAATATACAGCATTTTCATCTTTTAAAATATAACAATCCATCCCCCATACCTTATATTAGACATTAGACATTTGACATTGGACATTAGACATTAGTAATTAGGAATTGAAACCTCTAAAAAATTACAAATTGAACGAAGGCTTTGAAATTTTAGCTTAAAAATTTTATGTTGGCCTTTAGGCCAAAAAAGTGCACTCACCCGTAAGGGCGCTTGCGTTTGCACTTTTTAATAAAATTTTTAAGCGTTAGTTAACTAAAAATTTCAACTTGCCTGAGTAAAATTTGGTAATTTTTCAGAACATTCAATTAGGAATTGGGAATTAGTGCTTAGTTTTTAACTATCACTATCCACTATCACTAATTCCTTTAACCTTCTTCCTTAATTCCAATAACTAATAACCAATATACCAATTACTAAATCATTGTTGCTGTTTTTTCTGAGCTTCAGCTAATGCTTTCATTTCATTAAAAATCTGAAGCATTGCAACCATTGCCAAATGATAGCTAAATGGTCCAAAACCACTTATTTGTCCAGCACAAACAGGAGCTATCAAAGATTTTTGTCTAAACTCTTCTCTTCTATATATATTTGAGATATGCACTTCAATTGTTGGAATTTGAACTGCAGCTATTGCATCTCTTATAGCTATTGAAGTATGAGTATAAGCAGCTGGATTTATAATAATTCCTTGTGCATCTCCTAAACACTCTTGAATCTTATCAACTATTTCGCCTTCTAAATTGCTTTGAAAAAACTCAATCTCCATACCATTTTGCTCTGCGAAATTTTTCATTTGAGCATGAATATCTTCAAGCTTCATAGGTCCATATATATTTTGCTCTCTAATTCCAAGCATATTAAGATTTGGTCCTTGAATAACAACCACTTTCATTCATAATCCTTTTTATAAGATAATTTAGGGTATGATTATATCAACATTTAACATAATTTTTTTTTAGAGGGCAATATGAAAATAGTTAAAACTAAATATATTTTAACTCCTGATAAAATTATCTCAGATAGAGCAGTAGCTTTTGATGAAAAAATAGTTGATATTGATGAATTTGAGATATTAAAAGAAAAATATCCAGATGCAAAAATAGTTGAATATGAAAATAACAGCTGTTTGCTACCTGGTTTTATAAACTCTCATGTTCATTTGGAATTTAGTGCAAATAAAGCATCACTTTCATATGGAGATTTTATCATTTGGCTAAATAGTGTTATTAAAAAAAGAGAAGAACTTATTCCAAAATGTGATGAAGATTGTTTAAAAAATGCAATAGATACTATGTTAAAATCTGGCATAACTTCATTTGGAGCAGTAAGCAGTTATGGATATGATATGAATGTATGCTCACAAGCTCCGCAAAGGGTAGTCTATTTTAATGAGATAATAGGTTCAAATCCTGCTGCTGCCGATGTTTTATATAATGATTTTATCCAAAGAGTAAAAGAGTCAATAAAATTAAAAGATGAAAAATTTATTCCTGCAATTGCAATTCATTCACCATATTCTGTTCATAGAGTTTTAGTAGAAAAAGCAATAGAGTTTGCCAAAAAAAACTCATTTTTAATATCAACACATTTTATGGAAAGCAGAGCTGAAAGAGAGTGGCTAGATAAAGCTACTGGGGATTTTAAAGCTTTTTTTGAAGACTTTTTAAATCAATCAATTCCTGCAAATAGAGCGTTAGATTTTTTAGAGATGTTTAATGGTACCAATTCATTATTTGTACATACTGTATGGTGCAATGAAAAAGAGCTTGAAATTATTGAAAAAAATAGACACTCAATTATTCACTGTCCAGTCTCAAATAGGCTTCTTGGAAACGGAGCACTAGATATTGGTAAAATAAAATATCTAGGTATCAACTTTTTAACAGCTACAGATGGATTAAGCTCAAACTACTCTTTAAATCTATATGAAGAGCTAAAAAGTGCTCTTTTTGTTCATTATTATATAGACCCAAATGTTTTAGCAATGGACTTAATAAGAAGTGTTACAAAAAATGCAGCTGCTGCACTAAAATTAAATTGTGGAGAAATTGAGATAGGAAAATATGCAGATCTTCAAATAGTAGAACTTCCTGAGGATTTAGATAATTTAAATGAGATTCCTTTAAATATCATTCTTCATACAAAAAAAGTAAAAAATGTTTTTATTTCAGGAGAGATGTATGAGTGATTTTTTTAAAAAGATTTTTAAACCAATAACTGCTCTACTTGAATTTATACAAAAATATTTTAAATCCTTAATCTTCTTACTTATAGTTTTTTTGATTTTTTCATCTTCAAAACAGCAAGCCTTGCAAAAACCAAATTTAATGGAGATAGAGTTAAAAGGTCCAATAATTGATGCAAAAGAGATACTCAAAAAAATTGATGAAGCAAATAGGCCAAATATTAAAGGTGTTTTGTTTGTTGTTAGCTCTCCTGGAGGTGCGGTTGCTCCATCTATTGAGATATCACTTGCTATTAAAAAATTAAAAGAAAAAAAACCAGTTATAGCATATGCTGCTGGAACTATGGCTAGTGGTAGTTATTATGCATCTATTTGGGCTAATAAAATCATAGCAAACCCTGGAAGTGCAATTGGATCTATTGGTGTAATATTTGAAAGTGCAAATATAAAAAAACTTATTGACAAAATTGGCATTGAGCCTCAAGTTGTTAAAGCTGGAAAATATAAAGAGGTAGGCACTCCTTTTAGAGAGTGGAAAAGCTATGAAAAAGAAGAGATTAAAAAGGTTATTTTTGATACATATGACATGTTTGTAAAAGATGTAGCAAAAGCAAGAGGTTTAAAAATAGAAGATAAAGATAAATTTGCCGAAGCTCATATTTTTACTGCAAGACAAGCAAAGAAAGTTGGCCTTATAGATAAAGTAGGTACTATCTATGATGCAAAAAAAGAGTTAATAAAGCTTAGCGGTGTAAAAAGAGCAATCTGGAAAAAAGAGGATAAATTTGAAAAATTTATGGAAAAAATTGTAGATGAGACATCAACAAAAATAACCTCTTTACTATTTGGATTTACAATTAAATAGTTTATGATAAATTCTTTTTAGATAGAGCTTTTGCCTCTATCACAACATCTTTAGTTTGAAGTTCAAAAATATCATCAATCTCTATATCTTTTAAATCAACTACCTTTTTATTTTTTACAACTTGTGCAAAACCTTTTTTAATCTCTTTTGACCTATATATATTTTCAATTTTCTCTTTTAAATGCTCTATATCTTTACTTTTATGAAATATTAGATTTTTCATTGTTTGAGATAATGAATCTTTTAGTCTTGGAATTTGTGACTCTTGCTTTTGAATATAAAAAGTAAAACTATTTTGTAAAGAAGATAGAAGGTTTTTTATATCATTTTCATAAAATTTTAATTTTCTTTTAGGTGATAACTGCTCAAAAGATTTGTACATATGTGATAATAGCTCAAATTTATGCATGTTTATCTTTTTAAATGAATTTTTTAAACTCTCTTCTAATGCATCAATATTTAATAATGCCTCATATTTATCTGGTAATATCATCTCCATAGCTGCACTTGGAGTAGGGGCTCTTAGATCTGCTACAAAATCACTAATTAAATAGTCTATCTCATGACCCACTGCAGAAACAATAGGAGTTTTTGCTCTATATATAGCATCAGCTACTATCTCTTCATTAAAACACCATAAATCTTCTAAACTTCCTCCACCTCTTCCTATTATCATAACATCAGCACCAAGACTATCTGCAATTTTTATAGAATCAGCTATATCTTTTGCAGCTTCTTTCCCTTGAACAAGAGAGTTAATAATATATATTTTTACAAGTGGCCATCTGTTATTTACAACTCTTAGCATATCTTGAAGAGCCGCACCAGTTCTTGAAGTAACAATTGCAATAGTATCTATATATTTTGGGATCTCTTTTTTTCTCTCTTTTTTAAAATAACCCTTTGCTTCAAGTCTCTTTTTTAACTGCTCAAAAGCTAACGCTAAAGAGCCTGTTCCTGATAGATGGATTTTTGTAGCGTAAAGTTGGTATTCACCCCTTGGCTTGTATACTCCAATTTTTCCAGAAACAATAACCTTTAACCCATCTTCAAGCTTAAAATCAAGACCTCTTACATAGCTTCTAAACATTACAGCTCTAATTACACTTAATTCATCTTTTAAACTAAAATATAGATGACCGCTTGTATGGTAAGTCGGTCTTGATATCTCTCCTTCTACATATACTTCAATAAAATGGGATTCCAAAAGATTTTTAATCTTTTCGTTTAGTTCGCTTACTGTTATAATATTCATATCTTTTTTGCTATAAACATTGTTGAGATTCCAAAAGAAAAAGATTTTACTTCCATAATTTTAAAGCCATTTTCTATAAGTTCGCTTATCAATTGCTCAGTAGTTAAAAAATTATCAATTGAGTTTGGAAGATACTCATAGGCCTCTTTATTTCCTGATACCAATCCTCCAACAACTGGCAAAACTTTTTTCATATAAAATTCAACTAAATTATCAAACAAACTCATCTTTTCTCTTCTTGTAAATTCTAAAATGACTAAAACTCCACCCTTTTTCAAAACTCTTTGAAACTCTTTTATAGCATCTATCCTATCAACAACATTTCTTATTCCATAGGTTATACTAATAAAATCGCTAGATTCACTCTCTATGGGAAGTTTTTGTGCAAAAGCTTCAATATAGTTAAAATGTGGAAATTTTTCTTTTGCAACTTCAAGCATTTTAGAAGATGGATCAACTCCCAAAAACTCTTTTACATCTATTTTTTCATTTTTTGCAATTTTTTCCCAAAATCCAAGCATATCTCCAGTACCACAAGCAACATCAGTGATTCTATCTATTTCTTTTTTATTGTAATATTTATATGCTTTTTTACAAGCTTTTTTTCTCCAAGAGATATCGCTTCCAAAACTTAAAACTCTATTTGCCAAATCATAAGTTTTTGCTATATCGTTAAACATATTTACTATTTTTTTCTGTTTATCCATTTTTGCTCCAGATCATCAAATCTTTATCAATCTTTCTTTGATTTAAAATTTTTAATTTTTTATCAAATTGATAATTTTTTCCCTGTTTTATATTTGCGCTTACAAAAAAAAGATACCAATCAACTATATCTTTTGTAGCTTCAAGCATACCCTCTCCACCCTCAATCATAATATATCTATAATTTTTTAACTTTTCAAAACTATCATCAATAAAAACTTTTCTATTTTTAACATTAAAAAGAGGTATATTTTTATCAAAATCTTTTCTTTTACTATATATTAAAATATCTGGTGCTTTTCCTTTTATCATTCTGCTATCTAATGTAGGTCTATCAACCCTAACAGTATTTCCTCCAATAACTAATAGATCTATTTTATCTCTTAATTTATGAACATACTCTCTTGATTTTTCACAAGAGATAGTTCCACCTGTAATTACTCCATTTAATGTTTGTGCTAGTTTAAAAAAAACAAAACTACTCTTTTGCCATTTTAAAAATGGCTCAATTAATTCTAAAGCTTCTTTTTCTTTGACACCTTTAACTACTTCAACACCACTTTTTTTTAAAAGCTCTCCCCCGCCACTTGCTTTTTTATTTGGGTCATCAATAGCATATATAACTTTTTTAAATCCAAGATTTTTTATTAGCAGTGAGCATGGAGGAGTTTTACCATAATGTGCACAAGGCTCTAATGTTATATAGATTTGCGAATTTTCAAAAAGATTTTTTGCATTTTTTATTAAATAACCGTGTAAAATTTCTGGTTTTTTTATATTATCAACTTTTTCATCGCCAGTTAAATATTTATATGCATCTTTAATTGCAGCTAATTCAGCATGAAAGCTTCCTGCAATTTTATGCGCACCAATAGATAAAATTTGATTTTCTTTTACAACTACTGCACCAACTGCTGGATTTGGATATGTTAAACCTTGATATTTCCAGGCCTCATTAATAGCCAAATCCATATAAAATTCTTGAGCTACCATTCAAAATATGTCTTTGCACTTGCTATATTATCAAAATCTATTATCTCTTCGTTATGCTCAGTTTTTATAAATATTTTATTATCTTCAACCTTTTCCAATTTTCCCTTTATTTGGGTTCCATCATGCAAAACAACTTTTACATCCTCACCAATTGAGTTTTTAAAATGTGATAACTTTTTTAATTTTCTCTCAATTCCTGGTGAACTAACTTCAAGATTATAATCTCCTCTAACAGGAGGATTTACATCTAAAAGCGGAGAAATAAGATTGCTAATATCTGCACACAAATCAAGATCGACACCCTCTGGATGTTGAATAGTTACTCTATAAATAGTCTTGCCATGCTCAGTTACTGTTTCAATATCATAAAGTTTAGCACCACAAGATTCAACTATTTTTTTAATTTCCTCTTCTAAACTCAACCCTTATCCTTTATTTTTTTGAAAAGTTCTTCAATTCTTTTAGATTGCTCAATATTTTCATCAAATTTAAAATGAAATTTTGGGCATTTAAACCATCCACTTGATTCTAAACAAAAACTTTGAAGTAAAGGAGCAGCTTTTTTTAACTTTTTTAAAATCTCTTTTTTCTCATCTTCTGTATAAATTGATGGATCTATGTATACATCAGCATCATATCCACCTTTTTTAACAACAACATCAGTAACAGTAACTCCTCTTAAAATTTCATCATTCATTTGTCCAAGAGCTTCTGATATAAGTTCTATCAATAATGATGCTTGTCTTGCTCTTTTTATTTCACCCGGAGTCATTTTTTACCTTTGTTCGTAATTCGTGAATCGTAAATCGTGATTCGTAATTGGGAATTAGTTTTACCTTCAACCTTCACCCTAACCGCAAATCTTAATTCGTTTTGCTCATTTGATTTGCTCTAAGGTTCACCAGCAGCGCCTATGCTCAGACACAAAATTCCTTGAATTTCGGCTTCGCATATAGTCGCTGCTTTCACTCGGGCACAGAAGACAAGCAGTTGTCTTCTAAGCCTTCAGGGCTTGCCCTCGCTCACTCAACTACAAAGTGGCTGCTTCTTCCACCTCTTTATAAGCCTCTATATAATCTCCAACTTTTATATCATTGAAATTTTCAAGCATAATTCCACACTCATAACCTTTTGTAACCTCTTTGACATCCTCTTTGAATCTTTTAAGTGATGCTATTTTTGTATCATAAATCACAACACCGTCTCTGATAACTCTTGCTTTAGCATTTCTTTCAATTTTTCCATCTGTAACCATACATCCAGCCACTGTACCAACTTTAGGAACATTAAATGTTTCTCTAACTTCAGCTTGTCCAATAGCCTCTTCTTTAATAACTGGAGAAAGAAGCCCACTTAGCAATGCTTTTACATCATCAATTAAATCATAAATTATTGAATATGTTTTTATCTGTACGCCAAGCTGTTTTGCTTTATTTTTCACACTTCCTGTAGGTCTAACATTAAATCCTAATATTATTGCATTATCACTAGCATCTGCTAAAGTTACATCACTCTCTGTTATTGCTCCAACTCCAGCATGAATAATATCAATTTTTACCTCTTCATTTTTTAATTTTTCTAAACTTCCTTTTATTGCTTCTAAACTTCCTTGAGTATCAGCTTTAATAATAACTGGAAGTTTTTTAATTTGTCCCTCTTTTACAAGTTGGCTAAGCTCTTCAAGAGTTACTTTTGTTGATTTGCTAAGCTCTTTTTGTCTTTCAAGTTCAGCTCTTTTTTCTGCGTAAACTCTTGCAGTTTCAGCATCTTTAACTGCAATCATAACATCACCAGCATTTGGGACTTTATCAAGTCCTATAACAACTCCTGGCTCTCCTGGAGCAATCTCTTTTATATTTTTTCCTTCATCATTTATAAGACTTCTAACTCTACCATATGCTATACCACAAACAATATGATCACCTTGATGAAGAGTACCATTTTTTACGATAACTGTAGCTACAGGTCCTCTTCCTTTTTCTAAAGAGCTCTCTATAACAACTGCTTTTGCTTCTCTTTTTGGATTAGCTTTTAACTCTAAAACTTCTGCTTGAAGAAGAATAGTCTCAAGTAGATCATCAATTCCTTGGCCAGTTAATGCGCTAACCTCAACAAACTCATACTCCCCGCCCCACTCAATTGGAGTAATGCCTAGTTCAGAGAGTTGAGATTTTACAAGGTCTGGATTAGCATCTGGTTTATCAATCTTATTGATTGCAACAATCATAGGTACATCTGCACTTTTCGCGTGATTTACCGCTTCAACTGTTTGAGGCTTTACACCATCATCTGCTGCAACAACAATGATTGCTATATCAGTAACTTGGGCACCTCTTGCTCTCATTTCCGTAAAGGCTTCGTGGCCAGGTGTATCAATAAATGTAATTTTTTTGCCATCTTTTGTAACCATATAAGCACCAATGTGCTGAGTAATTCCACCTGCTTCTTTTTCTGTTACTTTTGTTTTTCTAATTCTATCAAGTAAAGATGTTTTACCATGGTCAACATGACCCATTACAGTAATTACTGGTGGTCTCTCTTCTAAATAATCATCTTCAATAGAATCATATGCTTTTACATAATCTATCTCTTCTTCCATATTTTTTGTTTTAATATCTAAATCAAACTCTTCGCCAAGAATCTCTAAAGTATCTTTATCAAGAAAATCATTTTTTGTTACCATCATACCAAGATTAAAAAGAACTTTTATAACTTCACCAACACTTTTATTTATCTTTTCTGCAAATTCATAAACTCTTATGTTTTCTGGTATAACAATCTCTTTAATCTCTTTTTCCTCTTTAACCTCTTTTTTCTTTTTCTTTTTCTTTTTACCTCTACTTAAACTTCTTGTCTCAAGAGTAAAGCTTTTTCTTGATACTTTTAATTTTTTCTCATCAAGCTCTTTTTTCTTTTTCTCTTCCTCTTCTACTTTTTGAAGCTCTTCACTAAAATCAGGAAGCACTACCTCTTCTTCTTCCAATTCAACACTTACATTACTTAAATCTCTATCTGCTAATATCTCAATTTTTTTACCTGTCTCTTTTTTTGTAGGAGCAGGAGCTTTTTTTGCTTTTTTAGGTTTTCTTTTAGGAAGTTCTATCTCTTCTTTTTCCTCTTTTTTAGGTGCTGTTACTTCTTCAATTTTCTCTTTTTCTTTTGCCTCTTCAACAGCTTTTTTCTTTTTAACTATAACAAGACCTCTTCTTTTTTTAACACTACTTGGGGCAAGAGACTCTTTTTCTTTAACCTCTTTTTCTTTAATTTCTTCTTTTTTTACTTTTATTTTCTTCTCTTCTACTTTTTTTACACTCTCTTTTTTCTCTTCTTTTGCTTCTACTTTTTCTTTCTTTTCAACTTTCTTAGTTTCAGGTGTCTTCTCTTTTTGTGGTTTTGCACCACTCATTATATATTCCATCAAATTTTGTGCATCTTCTAATGTTACACCGCTTGATGCTGCTTTAACATTAAGACCTAACTCTTTTGCTTTTTCTACTACTTCTTTACTTTTTAAACCAAGTTCACTTGCAATCTCATGGATTCTCACTTTATCCATTATCTATAATCTCCTTTAACATTTTAAGGGCCGTTTTTGGATCAATTTTGCATATTTTTGCCAAATTTTTAGCTAAATTTTTATCATTTAAACACTTTTTACATATATAAAAACTTCTACCTATACCGCTATGTTTTGTGATTTTTTTATTCACACATTGAAGTCTTAAAAGATCCTTTTGTAAAAAGCGTTCTTTACAATTTATGCACATTCTAATCGGCTTGCTCATTGGGGCTAATTATACCAAAAAGTTAAGATTTACCAAAATTTATAGTTTATATTATCACTTATTTGAAACAATTAGACCATCATTATCAAAATCATACATTTCTACTCTAAAATCTGTAAAAGATTTTTTTAAAATCTCTTTTAATTTTTGAGCATCATCTTGATATACCATATTAAAAAAAGTAGAGCCACTTCCAGAAAGAGTACTCATTAAAGCCCCATTTTCCAAAGCTATTTTTTGTACTTCAAAAAGAATTGGCATATTTTTCATTCTTATATTTTGATGAAATCTATCTTTTGATGCAATTTTTAGCATCTCCCAATCATGAGCGAATATAGCTGCAGTTAATAATGAGGAGTGTGAAAGATTAAATATTGCATCTTCTTTATTATAAAATTTTGGAAGCTTTGTTCTTGACTGAGCAGTTGAAATAGGTTTATTTGGTATAACTACAACAGCTTTTAAATTTTTAGGAATCTCTTTTTTTATAGAATAGACTCTGTTATTTTCTACTACTGCAACATTAAAACCACCCATTACAGCAGGAGTAATATTATCTGGATGAGATTCATAAGTTAGTGCTAAATTTAAGATTTTTCTTTTAGGTACTGAAACTCCAGCCATCTCATAAGCAGCAGCAATTGCGCTTACAATCACTGCAGAACTACTACCAAGTCCACGAGATAAAGGGATATTATTATAAAAAGTAAATCTAAATTTTGGCCTATTTTTAATATCTGTTAAATTTCTAAAATATTCATTGAAAATTCTTATAAATAGATTGTTACCCTTTAATTTAAAATTTTTAGCCCCTTCACCTTTTATAGATACACTAAAAAATTTCGACTCTTTTATATGAACTTCATTTCTCAAATTAATAGCAATTCCTAATGTATCAAAACCTGGGCCCAAATTTGCGCTTGTAGCTGGAACACTTATTATCAAAACTCTCCTTTAAACTGCTGGTAAAATATATAACGGTTCTATATTTTCATCATATTTTATTAAATTAATATTTTTTGGAAGAGATATTTGAGTTTCTACTTCATTTTCAAACTTTTTCAAAGAAATTTTACCATTTTCCTTAACAAAATAGAGATTTCCCATTGCTTTTATAGGACTATTGTTTGTAAAAACAAATCCATCACACGCAAAAAGCTTTATATTTTTAGATATATTTAATGTTTTTAAAAAAACATATGTCAATTTTAATGACATAAAACTTCCCGGCCCCCTCGAATAGACTATTCTTTCTATATTATATTTTTTGATTAGTTCATTGTAAATCTTTGGGAGATATTCGCTAGTTTTTTCATTAGTTTCTATCTCTTCAAATAAAATAGAGTCTTTATAAAGGCCTATTTTTATTTTAGATAAAGAGACTATAACTATATCTATATTAGGCAAATGCTTTTTCAAAAGCATATACCTCTTGCTCTTTAGTTTTCACTTCAATTACTTCATAATTATCTTTATCTTTTAATAGCTCTAATGTTAGAAGATGATTTAGATGATGACTTCCAGCATAAGATTCATACTCTCCCATAAAAGCATATCCAAGTAAAGACATATCCCCAATTGCATCTAAAATCTTATGTCTAACAAACTCATCATTAAATCTTAAACCTTCACTATTTAAAATTTTTCTATCATCCAATACTATAGCATTATCTAAACTACCACCAAGAGCTAAACCTATACTTCTTAAATATTGTACCTCATGTAAAAAGCCAAATGTCCTTGCTTTTGCAATATCTTTTATAAAACCTTTCTTAGTAAAATCAAAACTAAATTTTTGATTTTTAATAACTGGATGGTCAAAAAATATCTCAAAATTAAATTTAAGAGAATTTGAAGGTTTTAACTTTACATATTTATCCCCATCTTTTACAGTAACCTCTTTTTTTATTTTCATAAATTTTTTATTTTTTGATAATTTTTTTATCCCTGCTTCATCTAAAAGCATACAAAAACTTATACTACTTCCATCCATAATAGGAATCTCATCAGCATCAATAGTAATTCTAAGATTATCTATTCCATATGAAAATACTGCAGACATTAAATGTTCAATTGTTGATATAGTTGCATCATCTTTTCCTAAAACTGTTGCCATTTTAGTATTTACAACAAAATTTGGATTTAGTGGAATACTAACTCCTAAATCTTTTCTATAAAAAATTATCCCCATATCATCTTCAAGTGGCTCTAATATTAATTTAACAGGTTTTCCTTTGTGAAGTCCAATACCAGTTAATTCAACTTTTTTAGATATAGTTGTCTGCTTCATAGATAACCTTAAATTTTAAATTTTGCTCATTTTATCATAAAAAAACTTAACACTAGTTCATTTTTCCATATCAATCAATTTTTTTGCATCTTTGATTACATTTACAACATTTAACTTTATCCATCTTTTATCCATCCATTCGCTTGGCAATACTTCAACACCTTGTACAAGAATTCCAAAATGTAAATGATCCCCAAGAGCTAAACCGGTTAAACCGGTTTTTGCTATTACATCACCCCTTTTTACATCATCACCTTTTTTTACTCTTAATTCAGAACAGTGCCCATATAAAGTATATAAACCTAAGCCATGATAAATTATGGGCATATTTCCGTATATCCCATTATAATCTGCATAAACAACTTTTCCATCATTGCTTGCAATTATCGGTGCCATTTTTGTACTTGCTAAATCTAAACCTAGATGGTAAGACTCACTTACAAACTTTCCTTTATAATAATAATACCTGTGATCTCCAAAACTTGCTACTGCAGCTGCATTTTTTAATGGATAAAAAGGTTTTATATTAAAATTATCGACTTTTTCATTAAAAACTTTAGAAGTTATATCATGAATTAGTTTTTCATTTTTATTTCTCAAAGTTTCATTCACAAATTTAAATTTTTCAAGATCACTCATTTTAGCAGTTTCAGCAAACTCATTTGCAATATCTGAAACTTTTCCTTCTAAAAAGCTTCTTTTAAGATCAATTTTGCTCTTTTTATACTTTTTATCTTGTAAAAAATATCTTATATACGTTTTTGCTCTATTTCCTGCTAAATCTTCACTTACAATATATGCTCTAAAATTTTTCTCTTGTATTGGCCATGCAATCAAGGATATATAATATCCCTTCTTATAAAATGGCTGAGGAATAAATTTTTTACCAAAATTTGTGAGAATATAAACATCTTTTAAATTATCATCAGTTGATTTGAAAATTACTGTAGCACATCCGCCTTTTCTTATCTTGTATGAATTTGCTATTACATATTGAGAAGGTTTTTTTCTATCTATGATTACATATACTTTTTTAGATGCTCTGTTTCCTCTAAAATAGTTCCATTTACTATTATCAGTTACTTCTATATTAATTATTGCTTTATTTGATTCAAAAAGCATTCCAACTTTTGGAGCATCAACAGGTATTGTTAGTAGTTTAACAGGTTTTTCCAATTCTGCTTCTGCAACTACTTGTTCATTCTTACCATCGTTCATTGTTATTTTATAAGATTTTATTCCAACATTATCTTTCAAAACAACTTCTATCGGCTTTTTCATATTCCAATATATTTTATTTACTATTTCAATAGTTGGTTTTACTCTTTCAAAATCTTTTGAAGTATATATATATCCTCCAATTCCTACTATTGCTATCAAAAACAAAATAGTTAATATTTTAAATTTGTTACCTTTTCTTCTCAATTTAACTCCTTCTTCAAAATTTGCAATAGTTCATCTAAAACAACATTAAAATCTCTATATTCACTGACAAAACCAGCGGCTCTTTTATGTCCTCCCCCTTCAAACATCTTTGCAATTTTACTAACATCTACATAATTTTTCGATCTTAATGAAACTTTAATTCTTCCATCTTCCTCTTCTCTAAGCAATATTCCAACCTCAACTGTTGCAAGACTTCTAGCAATATTTGATGCATTTTCAGCCATATCAACAGTAGCTCCACACTTCTTTAACATCTCCTGTGTTAAAAATACAACAGCCACTTTGGCATTTAAATAAAGAGTCAATGTATCTAAAATTTTTGCGGTTAGTCTTACTTTTGCTAAAGGCTCTCTCTCATTTAACATTTTAGCTATAAAATCTGGAGCTACTCCAAGTTTTACAAGCTCAGCAGCAATATTAAAAACTCTTTCATTGACACTTTCATATTGAAAAAAGCCAGTATCGCTTACTAAAGCGGTATATATGCAAATAGCACACTCTTTTGAGATTTTTATGCCATTTTCTTTTAAAAATTTATAAACAACTTCACCTGTTGCAGCAAAATCATTCTCTATTAAATTTATATCTCCATATTTTGTATTGGTAATATGATGATCAAAATTTATAATTTTAAAATCTCTTCTATCAATGCCCAGTCTATCAAAACTTCCGCAATCAAAAGATATTAAAAGATCAACTTTTTTTGGAAGGTCGGTTTTTATTTTATTAAATCCAGGAAGAAAATTTAGATTATAAGGAAGATTCTTAGTTACATTAACTATAGATACTTTTTTATTCATTTTTTTTAAAATATCATATATCGCTAAAGAGCTTCCAAGCGCATCCCCATCAGGATTAATATGTGATATCAATGCAATATTTGAAGCATTTTTTATTAGTTCATATGCCTTTTTATACATTTAATACCTTTATTGATTAAAGCATTTTCATAGAGATATCAGGCCAGATGGCATGATGAACTAAACTACCAGAACTTATTGCATCTACGCCACTTCCTATAAATCTATCTATATTTTCCAAAGTGACATTACCACTTGCTTCGATAAGAATATGAGGATAGTTTTCATCTCTAAATTTAGTAACTTTTTTTATCTCATCTACTTCCATATTATCACACATCACTATATCTGCACCAGCTCTCATCGCTTCACAGGCCATATCAAAATTTTCACACTCTATCTCTATTTTTGATGTAAAAGGTATCTTTTTTCTTGCCTCTTTTAGAAAATCTTTCAAATTTTTAACAGTTTTTAAATGGGTATCTTTTAGCATCAAACAGTCATCAAGACCTAGTCTATGATTGTGCCCTCCTCCACAAATTACTGCATATTTTTCAAACTCTCTAAGCATTGGTCTTGTTTTTCTTGTATCTAAAATCTTTATATTAGTATCTTTTAATTTCTCAACAAATTTAGATGTATTTGTTGCTATTGAGCTAGCATGTAAAATGGTATTTAATATAGACCTTTCACTTTTTAAAATATCTGTAGATTTTCCTTTTACAATTGCTATTAAATCACCTATTTCGAAAAAATCTGAATCATTTTTTAGCCAAGATATATCAAGATTTACTATCTTTGCAATGGCATTAGCATATTTAACTCCAGCTAAAACTCCACTGCTTTTAGCTATGATTTTAGCTTCAGCATCTTTTGGTATAGCAATCTTTTCAAAAAGATCTCCTCTTCCTATATCCTCAGCTAAAACTCTTTTTGCAAAATCTTCAAGAAACATTTTTATCCTTTTAAATATTCAAACATTCTCTCTAAAGCAATATTTGCCCATTTTCTTGTATCTTCATCAACAAAAATCTCATTGAAAGGCTTGTTGTTTTTTATAGCATTTAATACATCTAAAACATCTTGCAAAGTTGTCTCATTCATCGTAGGACATTCAGGTTTTGTTGAAGATAAAACATATGTATTTTTTTCTCTAAGTCTATGAACAAAATTATATTCAGTTGCTACTGCAACTTTTTGCTCAATAGGTAAAGACCTCACATAATGTAAAAGCTGACTTGTTGATCCTACAAAATCGGCCAATTTACAAACTTCTGGTTTACACTCTGGATGTGCTGCAATTTTAATACCTGGAAATTTTTTTCTATAAAACTCAATATCTTCAACTTCAAAAAGCTGATGTACTGAACAAAATCCGTTATAACATATAATATCAGCCTCTTTTGGATCACACTCTCCTTCTCCAATAACACAACTTTTAAGTCCCATCATCCAAGCTATATTTTGACCCAAACATTTATCTGGAACAAAAAGAATCTTTTTACCAGTTTTTAATGCCTTTTCAATGATCTTTTTTGCACTACTGCTTGTACAAACCATGCCACCCATTTTCCCAACTTTTGCTTTTACTTCTGCACCAGAATTTATATAAGTAACTGGTAAAATATCCTCTTTTTTTATTCCTTTTTCAATCAAATACTCAACTGATTGATCAAAATATGTAGAATCAATCATTCTAGCCATTGCACAGCATGCAATTTTGGGCATTACAACTCGTTTTTTTGGATCTAAAATTTTTACACTTTGCCCCATAAATCCTACACCACAAAATAGAATAAATTCACTATCACTCTCTTTTGACCTTTTTGCAAGCTCTAAACTGTCTCCTGTAATATCTGCAATCTCAAATACCTCATCTTTTTGATAATAGTGAGCAACAATTGTAACAGATAGCTCCTCTTTTAATTTTTTTATTTCATCTTGAATAGCTTTAATATCTTTCACGAATCTCCTTTTTTAAACAAGAGTCTTTTACATAAACATAATATTATGTAATTTTAGCTAAAATTATATGAAATTTTTGAATATAAGGATAATAGATAGGATGGATTTTATAACAAATATTAATGTATGGTTTTATTTTATTGCTTATATTGTAGGCGGAATCCCATTTGGTCTGATTCTTGCAAAAATTTTTGCCAAAACTAATATAAAAGAGGCTGGCAGCAAAAGTATTGGTGCCACAAATGTTTTAAGAGTTGTTAAAGAAAAGGATCCTGTATTAGCAAAAAAGCTTGCTGTTGCCACAATTATTCTTGATGCTTTAAAGGGTATGATTGTTATATTGATTGCTAAAGCTATTGGTTTATCATTTGCTACTCAATGGGCTATAGCTGTTTTAGCTGTTCTTGGTCACTGTTTTAGTCCTTTTTTAAAATTTGAAGGTGGGAAAGGTATTGCAACTGGTGTTGGAGTTTTACTTATAATGCTTCCAGTTGAAACAGTTTTAGCTTTGATTGCTTGGGCAATAACTGCAAAAGTTACTAAAATTTCATCTTTGTCATCTTTGACAGGTCTTTTTGTTCTTTTAGTTTCAAGCTTTGTCATTCATCCTCAGATTCCACATATAAAATCTCATGCTCCTATTATTTTAATAGCTGCTATAGTTGTTTATAAACATATTCCAAATATTATAAGACTTATAAAAAAAGAAGAAAAAGCAGCTGTATGAAAATAACAATAGAAAATTTAGAGTTTTATGCAATTATTGGAATACTAGAAAAAGAAAAAGAGATTCCTCAAAAAATAGTTATGAATTTTTATATAGATTATGATTATCAAAATGATTATATCGATTATGCAGAAATTGTAAATTTTTCAAAAAAATTTATAAAAAAAGGAAAATTTGAAATTATTGAAGATGCACTTATTTTATTAAGTAAAAATTTAAAAACTAAATTCCCCCAAATAAAAAAAGTTAAAATCTCACTTAAAAAGCCCCAAATACTCCCTGATTGCATAGTAGGTATAGAATATAATAAAGAGTATTAATTATATTTACCTAATCTAATATTAAAAAAAGTTGAAAATTTCTTTAAATTTTTCTAAAATTGTGATATAATCTCGCTTAAAATTAATCTAAGATAAAGGGGTACGATGAGAATTTTAATCGTAGAAGATGAAGTTACACTTAATAAAACCTTAGCTGAGGGTCTAAAAGAGTTTGGGTACCAAAGTGATGTTGCAGAAAATCTAAAAGATGCACTCTATTATTTAGATATTAGAAATTATGATCTAATATTAGCAGACTGGATGCTTCCAGATGGAAGTGGATTAGAATTAGTTACTCAAGTTAAGCAAAATAGCCCAAAAACTATTGTTATTGTTTTATCAGCAAGAGATGACAAAGAGAGTGAAATAGAGGCTTTAAGAGCTGGAGCAGATGATTATATAAGAAAGCCTTTTGATTTTGATGTTTTAGTTGCTAGAATAGAAGCAAGATTAAGATTTGGTGGAAGCAATATTATTGAAATTGAAGAGTTAATCATTAATCCTGAAGAGGAAAAAATAACTTATAAAGATAAAGAGATTGAACTTAAAGGAAAACCTTTCGAAGTTCTAACACATCTTGCTAGACATAAAGATCAAATTGTATCAAAAGAGCAGCTTCTTGATGCTATTTGGGAAGAACCAGAACTTGTTACTCCAAATGTTATCGAAGTTGCAATAAATCAAATTAGACAAAAACTTGATAAACCTTTAGGAATTACCACTATAGAAACTGTTAGAAGAAGAGGCTATAGATTTTGTTTTCCAAGAGGAGCATAAGAGGTAAATTCATATGGCAGTTAGTGCTGGCTTCTGCTGCACTAATTGCAATTTTTTCTACATTTTTATATAGCTACATAAAACATTCGCTCTATCAAGAACTTGAAGATGGCTTAGTTAGACAAGCCAAATATATAGTTACTACAATTCCTGACCAACATGCAGGAACAAAAATAGATAGTTTTTATCTTAAAAATACATTAGATATAAATGTCAAAATTATTCCTAAACCATCAAATATCAACAATGTATTTTTTACTGTTGTAAAAAAAGGAAGGGAATATTTTGCTATTTTATATTATCCATACAATTTTCAAGAACAAACCTTTTTAAAAATCGAAAAAAATATCTCTTCTGTTACACATCTTTTACATAAAATATATAGGATTATTCTTTTTGCAAATATTTTAGGATTTGCTCTTATTATAATATATGCATTTTTGCTTTCTAAAATGCTTACAACATATATTACTTCCTTTACAAAAAAATTGGCAGATATGAATGAAAATATGCTAAAACCTATAAAAATAGAAAATCTTCCTGAAGAGTTTCAGCCACTTGGAAGATCTATTAATATGCTAATAAACAGAATTCAAACTTTTGTAAAATATCAAAAAGAGCTTTTCATTGGTGTGGCTCATGAGCTTAAAACTCCTCTAGCAGTTATGAAACTTAAAAATGAAGTTACGCTCATCAAAAAAAGAGAGCCTCAAGAGTATATTGAAACAATAAAATTAAATATTAAAACAATTAATGAAATGAATAAAATGATTGAAAATGTTCTTAAAATTGGCAGACAAGAGGGAGATCATTTTGAACCACCGGTACAAATGGATGTTATTGCTTTTTTAAAAGAAAAAGCAAATAACTATAAATTACTTGCAGAACAAGAGAATAAAGAACTTATAATTGATCTAAAACCAGATAAATATAAAACCACAATTCAACCTACTTTAGTAAATCATATATTACAAAACTTTATTCAAAATGCAATAAAATTTACACCTGTTGGTGGGAAAATTATATTAAAAAGTAGACCAATTGAAGATGGTTTAAAAATTGAAGTAATTGACGAAGGTCCAGGTATTGATGAGAAAATGGATCTATTTGCTCCTTTTAAAAGAAGTGGTGAAAAGAGCGGAGTTGGACTTGGACTATTTTTAGCAAAAAGTGCAGCTGATGCTATGGGAGCTACAATAAGCATAAAAAATAGAAAAGATAGAAAAGGAGCAGTTGCAACTCTCATAATTCCTTCAACACTTGCTTGTCCGATATGTTAAATTATTTATTTTTAATTAAGTATTTTTCGGATATAAATTGCGATATTTAATTTTTTTTAAGAGGGAGGAAGAATGTCATTAATGATAACAGATGAATGCATAGCATGTGATGCTTGCAGAGAAGAGTGCCCTACTGAAGCTATTGAAGAGGGTGATCCAATTTATGTTATTGATCCAGATAGATGTACTGAATGTGTAGGATTTTATGATGAGCCAGCATGTATAGCAGTTTGTCCTGTTGAATGCATTGTACCAGATCCAGATAATGTTGAAACAATGGCTGAGCTTAAACTAAAATATGAACAAATTATAAAAGAAGAAGAGGATTAATGGCCAAAAGAACCGCAATAATTGATATCGGTTCTAATTCTGCAAGAATGATAATTATTGAAAGAACAAGTAGATTTGGATTTTATCTTCTTGAAGAAGTAAAAAGTAGAGTTAGAATAGGCGAAGGAGCCTATGAAAATGGTGGCCTCCTTCAGCCAAAGCCTATGGAGAGAGGTTATAGGGCATTAAAAGAGTTTTTAAATATTGCAAAATCTTATAAAGTAAGAAAAATATTATGTGTAGCAACTTCAGCTTTAAGAGATGCTCCCAATAAAAATATTTTTTTAAATAGAATAAAAAAAGAGTTAAAACTAAATATAAAAGTTATTGATGGTGAAAAAGAGGCCTTTTTTGGTGGTATAGCAGCTTTAAATCTTCTTCCGATTAAAGATGGTATAACTATTGATATAGGTGGTGGCTCTACAGAACTAGCTCTTATTCAAAACTCAAAAGTCTTAAACACAATCTCTTTAAATCTTGGGACTGTTAGATTAAAAGAGCTTTTTTTTGATAAAGGTTCCAATATAAAAGATGCAATTGAATTTATCAAAAAAGAGCTTGAAAAAATTCCAGATAATTTTTCCCAAGAATTAGCTATAGGCATAGGTGGAACAATAAGAGCTTTATCGAAATCCATAATGCAAAAAAACCAATACCCTTTAGATAAACTTCACGCATTTGAATATGAATTAAATAAAGAGATAAAATATATTGAAAAAATCATTAATTCTCCTACACATAAACTTAAAAAGTTTTATATAAAAAAAGATAGATTTGATACTATCAGAGAAGGAGCACTGATATTTGCTGAAATATTGAAATATTTAAATATTAAAAAAATAATCACAAGTGGAGTTGGTGTAAGAGAAGGGGTTTTTTTATATGATCTTTTAAGAAATTCCAATTATAAATTTCCTTACAATTTTAATCCCAGTGTAAAAAGTCTCCTTGATAGATTTTGTCTAAATGAGAAAAATAGTAAATGTTTTTATAAAAATGCATCTAAAATTTATGATGCTATAAATTTTCTATTTGATAAAGAAAATAGATTTAAAAATCATCTTCTAATAGCAGCAAAGCTATCGAATATTGGTATAAAAATAGATTTTTATGAACACCATAAACATAGTTCATATATTATTCTAAATGATTTAGAATATAAAGTAACACATAAAGATATAGTTTTGATATCTACACTTATTAGATTTCATAAAAAAAAGCTACCGGCAAATTCTTATATTAAAGATTTTAAAAAACTTCTTCCATCTTTAGATATAGTTAATTGGCTTAGTTTTATACTTACATTAGCTGAAATAATAAATAAAGATCTAAGCTGCCCAAAATTTGAAATATTTTATGAAAATAAAATTTTATATATAAAAAGCGAGAATGAACTATATCTTGCAAAAGAAGAGATCAAAAATATTAAAAAACCCGCTCCATTTGCTATTAAATTTATTTCGTGAATCGTAATTGGGAATTGGTCGCCTCATTCCTTTATCCCCTACATCCTTCATCCTCAAATTTAACCGAAAATCTTCATTCGCTTTGCTCATTTGATTTTCTTCAAGGTAAACCAGCTGTTCGTATGCTCAGACACGAAATTCCTTGAATTTCGGCTTCGCATATACTCTCAGCTTTCGCTTCGGGACGGGAGGAGCGTTAAGCAAACGACAACTGCTTGTTGTTTGTATCTCCGCACGGCGATGCGTTTATGCGAACGAAGTGAGCATAGCATACGCCAGTAAGCAAAGCAGTTTGCTTGCTCAAAGTTTCGCTTTGCCCTCGCTCACTTCATCCTTCAACCTTTGTCCTCTTTATCAAAACTTCGTTCCCATACTAAATTCAAAATTTGAGGTTCTATCTCCAGGCTTATCATCAAGAGGTGTTGCAAAAATTAGCTGAATTGGTCCCATAGGAGATAACCACTCTATTGCAGCTCCAGCTCCACTTCTTTTTATTTCATTAAAACTATCTTCTCCAATCATCCCATAATCAAGGAAAAAAGCAAGCCTCATACGAGCTGATTCCATTAAAGGAATACTTGCCTCTATACTATTTGAAAATGTCTCTTTACCACCAATCAATCTTCCTTCACTATCTTTTGGAGATAAAGAACCTGACGAATAACCCCTAACACTTCTAATTCCACCCATATAAAATTTTTCATTTACAGGAAGATAACCTTGATCAGATATATATCCAAGTCTTGCTTTATATCTTAATATCAAATCATAATCAATCAGATCTTCTAAACCATAAAAATATGCAAATTTTGTATAACTTTTTATATACTCTTCATCCCCTCCAATTCCTGCATATTCAAGTGAGGTAGATGCAACAAATCCATGTCTTGGAACATAATAATCATCCGTATTATCCCAAGAAAGAGAAGGTGTAATTGAACTTTTTATAAATTTCCCTTCCGGAAAATAGATACTATCAAATGTAACATCACTAAGTTCACTCTGTTCATATTGATATGAGACTGAACCTCTTAAATATCTCATAAGCTGTTTTCCAACACCTATTGAGCCACCTCTTCTTTTTTGAGTATAATCATATGATTCATAAGTTGTATTATATAAATTGACTCCCAAACTATAATCGCTATCAAAAATTCTTGGATTAAATACACCAAGATTAAATCTTAGTGATTTAGATGAATAATCAATAGAAAAACTTGCATCTATTCCGCTACCAAAAATATTTTTATCAGATATGCTCGCATTTAAGATAACACCTTCATAAGATCCATATCCTCCACCTAACATAATATTTCCTGTAGGCATCTCTTTAACTTTTACTAAAAGATCTATCTGATTTTCACTGACTCTTCTCTCTTCAATTGTTACATCTTCAAAAAAACCTGTCCTTTTTAATGCATTTTTTGAATCTTTTAAGTCTGTTAAATTATACAGATCTCCAGGTGCTAATAAAACTTCTCTTCTTATTACTCTATCTAATGTTCTTTGGTTTCCAGAAATAATAACATCTCTAATATAAACTTTTTTACCTGGAATAACTGTATATTCAACAATTGCTGTATGCTCTTTTTCATTTTTTTTGAAATTTGGAGCAACTCTAACAAAAGCATATCCTAAATCTGCAATTTTCTCTTTAATTTTTTGCATATCTTTTCTTAATTTCTCAATATTGAAAACTTTTCCTTTTCTTAACTTCAAATCCTCTTTTAACTTTTTGATATCTATAACTGGCTCTGTAAGATATATTTTTACATCTTCTACAACATATGGTTTTCCCTCTTCTACATGATAAAGAAGTTTTGCATTATATGTATTAAAATCTACTCTTAAAAAAGGATTACTAACTTTAGCATCAAGATAACCCTTTCTCATGTAAAGATCTTTTATTCTAGCACTATCAAATTCAAGCTGATCCATATTTACTTTTCCACTATCAAATCCCCACATCCAACCAAGAAAATCTCTCTCTTTATTTGCAACAACATCTTCAATATCACTTTTATCAAAAGCATGTATACCACAAATGTCAAGTTTTCTAATAATAATGTTTTCACCTTTATTTACTACAAAATCAACTTCAACACTACCATTTTTTAAAGTCGTTGTATCCACTTCAACTATTGTGTCGTAATATCCTTCCTCTTTTGCTTTTTGAATAATTTTTTGCTTTGCTTCTTCAATCTTTTCTTCATCATATATATCGCCCTTTTTTATTCCAATAATATTTGGGAGTTCCTCTTTTTTACTCTCTAAATACCCAATAATATCAACTTTAGAAATTAATGGTTTTTCTACAAAATGAAAGGTTAAAACACCATCTTCTTCGGTAACCCAGATATCTTTAAAGTAACCCTGTTCATAAAATTTTTTTATAGCTTTATCGATTTTTTCAATATCTATTTCACTTCCTGGATAAATACCCATAATCTCCATAGCAGTAGAAGGAGAAATATGAATTAAACCTTCAAATTTAATATCCTTGATATTTTTAGCATTTAAAACAATAGTTGTAGCAATAAAAATAGTAAAAAATATCTTTTTCATAAAAACCTCATTTTTTGATTTAATTTTGGTGTTAAGTTTACCAATATTTTAATTAATATTGATTAAAAGCAAAAGAGATATAATTACATTTATCAAAATATTAAAAAGGTTTCCTATGATTGTTGGAATAGTTGGTCTTGGTCTCATGGGTGGCTCATTAGCTCTAGATTTAAAAGAGCTTAGATTCATTAAAAAAATTGTAGGCTATGATAGAAATCCAAATCATAAAAAAGAGGCCCTAAGTTTAGGACTTGTTGATAAAATTGTAGAATTTGAAGATATTAAAAAATGTGATATTATCTTTTTAGCAATTCCTGTTGAAGGAATAATAGATGCTTTAGAAAAATTAAAAGATGTAGATCCAGATACAACAATCATTGATCTTGGCAGTACAAAAGAGAAAATTGTAAATAGCTGCCCAAAAGAGATAAGAAAAAATTTTGTGGCTGCCCATCCAATGACAGGAACAGAAAAATTTGGTCCAACTGCAGCCTTTAAAGGATTGTATAAAGATAAAATTGTAGTTTTATGCAATGTAGAAGATAGTGGTGAAAAACAAAAAGAGTTAGCAGAAGATATTTTTGTAAAAATTGGTATGCAAATTGTTTATATGGATGCATCCGAACATGATAAACATGCAGCTTTTATTAGTCACCTTCCTCATGCAATCAGCTATGCCTTGGCAAATAGTGTATTAAAACAGGAAGATCCAAAAAGTATATTGATTTTAGCAGCAGGTGGTTTTAAAGATATGAGTAGACTTGCAAAAAGTTCACCAAATATGTGGAGTGATATTTTTAAACAGAATAAAAAAAATCTGTTAGTATCTATTGATGTTTTCAAAAAAGAGTTAAAATATGCTCAAGAGCTAATTGAAAAAGAGGAGTGGGAAGAGTTAAAAGTCTGGATGCAAAAAGCAACAACTCTTCATAAGATTTTATAGTTTTTTATATAATAGTTAAAAATTAACCACTAACAACTAACCACTTAACCCCTCAACTTTTTCAATTCATTTAAAAGCTCTTTTAATCTCTTTTTATCAATTTTTATTTTTCTGTTTACATAGATTTTACTATAAAGCTCATTTGCAAATATTTCAGCCTCTTTATTTTTTGAAATATATGGCATAAGCTGATTTAAAAGCTCTTTTTCACTGCTTTTTAACTCTATTTTGAAAGTTTTTCTTTTTACTAAAATATAGATAAGGGCTATTAATAATATTAATATTATTGCAACTAAAAAGCCACCTATAAAATATAAAAGTTCATTTCCTTTTTTAACAACTACATTTGTATTTTTTGTTTCTTTGAAAATCTCTTTTTTTTCTGCCTCTTTTTTTTCATCCATAATATTTATTTTAAAGCTTTTTGTTTTTAATTTTTTTATTCTTTTATCATTTAGATCAAAATATTCTATCTCAATTGAGGGAATCGTATAATCTTTTTCTGAAATAATAGAAAATTTTTGAACAAACTTTGAATAAAGAGATCCATTTTTAAATTTTTCTATCTTTTTTGGCTTATCCTTATATATTGTTACACCTTCAATCTTTAAAGGAATCTCATCAAAATTTTCAATATTTCCAAATCCTTCAATCTCTATTGTTAAATTTACTGGCTCTTTTGATAAAGTTTTATTTTTATCAATGAAAGCTTTAATTTTAAAATTCCCTATCAAATCAACATCTTTTTCTAAAGGTTTAACATTTATCTCCAGACTATTTGTAGATACACTTCTCCAAACAGGATTAAACATTGTTATTCCATATATATCTTGGTTCTTGCCTGGAGTTGCAATTTTTATAACTGCAGGCTCAATAGTTAATTTCCCACTTTTTTGAGGAAAAACTATATATTTTAACTCTTTTATTAAAAAATTTTTATCTTCATATAGATATTTTGTTTTGTCTTCGCCAACTCTTTTAACCCAAAAATTTGAAAATTTTGGAGGGTAAAATCTATAATCTAAAATATCAAGACTTTTTTTAATTTTTAGTTTCAAAGTTACTAAGATTGGCTCACCAATGAAAGCCTCTTTTTTGTTTGAAGTTAAAATAAATTTTATATCCTCATAACTTCTTTTTCCTTTTTTTACAACTATTTTTATAGGCTTAGTTTTTTCTATTTTTCCATCAACTTTGATTTTAAAAGATGGAATTGTTATATTTTTATTAGGTTCAATTACAAAAGAGACTTTTTTTACCTCTTTTATTCTATTTCCTACAATGTTGACACTTTGTGAAGTTGCTTTGCTTATTATCTCATATCCAGCAATCTCATCAATATCAGGAAACTCAATATTTTTTCCTTCAGCTATTATAGAAATAGTTAATGTATCTCCTAAATATAAAACTTTTTTGTCAACTTTTACATCAACATTTGCAAATAGAAAAATTGGAATTAATATAAAAAGGATCCTACCAAGGTTTATCAATTTCTATTCCTTTATGTTTTGTTGGTATTTTATAAATTAGGGTTTTTTGTTTTTTTCTTATCTCTTTAAGCCATTTTTTCTCTTCTCTTTTTGATATAGGCTCCTCTTTTATCTTTTGATTTAAATTTTTCATCTCTTTTGAGCTTTTTTTGCTTTTCTTTTTATTTTTTGGCTTTTCATTTTTTTTCTCTTTTTTAGTTGTTTTATTTTGACTCTCTTTTCCTTTATTAGAGCTTTTTTTCTCTTTTTGTTTTTTATTTTGATTTTGACTATTTTTAGATATTTTTTTGAGCATTTTTTTAGCAAGTTCTAAATTATATCTTGTATCAGGATCTTCTTTGATTTTTAAAGCTTTTTCGTAAAACTCTATCGCTTTTTTATACTGTTTTAACATAAAATATGAATTTCCAAGATTGTGAAGTTTATATCTTTCAAGCTCTTTATTTGGAGTTTGCACCTTATTGTAATACTCTATCGCTTTTTTATATTGCTTAGTTTTATAGTATGCATTGGCAAGATCATAAAAGCTTTGAGCACTTTTCTTCTCTTGAGCTACTTTTTTAAAATATTTTAGAGCTTTTTGATAATTTTTTTCATTGTAATACTCTTTTGCCTTTTTAATATCTTTAAAATCAAAAAGTCCAGCTTTTGCATTAATTGAAATAATCAAAAATGCAAAAACAAAAATTTTTTTAAAATCACTTTTTGAAGGAATTGAGAAAAATACAAGAGATAATAAAAAAAGAGCTAAACCCATAAAATATGGAGCAAGTTCAACTTGATCTATTACTTTTTCTTTTTTTATTTCCTTTTTTATATGATTTAAAAAAGAGGAGATTTTTTTTATATCTTCATTAGACAAGGTTGCATTTACACATATTCCACCACTTTTTTTACAAAGTGAATAAATATTTTCATTTAATTTTGTTATGACAATGTTTTGATTTTTGTCTTTTAAATAGCCACCATTTATAGGAATTGGCGCTCCTTTTTTTGAAGCTACTGCTAAAACACTCACTTTAATATTATATTTTTTAGCAAGTTCTATCTCTTTTTCAAAACTTTTCTTATCTCCTCCATCAGTAAATATTATTAAATTTTTATCCTTTTTATTTTCAAAAAGAGTATTTGCAATCTCAATTGCTGATAGAAAATTTGTTCCCTGCATTGTGATAAAATCGGTATTTAAATTTTTTATTAAAAATAAAAACGCCTCTTTATCATTTGTCAAAGGTGAGACTATAAAAGCCTCTTTAGCAAATGCAACCGCTCCAAATTGTACATTTTTTAGCATATTTACTAAATTTATAATTTTTAATTTTGCAAATTCAAGTCTATTTGGATAAAAATCTTTAGATAACATAGATTTTGATATATCAAGAGCAAAAACAACAGGAGCCTTTTTTGTTTCAACTTCTACTACTCCTTTTTGAATAACAGGTCTGCTCATTGCAAATATCATTAAAAAAAGTGCAAAAAATAGTAGAAAAATTTTTGTATTTTTATCAAGACCTCTATTTATCTTTAATCTTTTTAAAATTTTGCTATCAAAAACTCTCTCAAGTTCACTTTTATTTGTTGAAATCAAATAGAGTAAAACAAGTGATGGTATAAGCATTAAATAGATATATTCAATGTTTAATATTTTCATACGCCTCTTCTTCCATATAAATAGATGTAAAAAAGTAAAAACATTATAGATAAAAATAGTACATAAGGATAAAGCTGCTCTTTTTTTACAAAATCTTTTCCTCTTATTTTTGATTTTTCCAATCTATTAATATCTTCATAAACTTTTTTTAAATCATTTGCATTTTTTGCAAAATAAAATTTCCCACCACTCTCTTTTGCTATTTTATTTAATAAAAACATATTTATATCTCTTTTTGAGCCAATTCCAATTGTATATATTTTTATATTATATTTTTTTGCCATTCTTAAAACCACATCTAAAGGTATCTGACTCGCTGTATCAATACCATCAGTTAGCAATATAAGTATTTTTGATTTTGCATCCCCTTTTTTCAAAAGAGATACTCCTTGAGCAATAGCATCAAAAATTGCTGTTTTTTGCCCAGCAATACCAATATTTAAATAATCAACTATTTTTTTTAATACCTTTTTATTAAAAGTCAATGGAGAAGCTGTATATGCAAAGGATCCAAAAACAACTAAAGATATATTGTCATTTTCTCTTTTTTTAATAAAATCCTTTATAAGAGTTTTTACTACATTGAATTTATCCATTAACGGATTACTTGGATCAAATCCCCTCTCTTTCATTGACCCGCTTGCATCTATAGCCAAAGCAATATCATATCCATAATTTTTAATCTCAACACTTTTATCTATTTTTATAGGCATTGCTAATGCAACAACCAATAAAAATACTGAAGTCAATTTTAAAAAATCAAGTAAAAATCTCTTTTTACTACCAGCTTTTTTTAAAATATTTAGATGAGGAAAAATTATTGCACTCTCTTTTGCTTTACATTTTAAAAAGCATATAATAAAAAAAGGAATTAACAGTAATAGATATGGATATTCAAAACCAAAACTATTCATGAAGCGTCTCTAAAAAAAGTTTAAAATATTTTTTTGTCTCTTCATCAGCTTTTGATACCTCTTTTTTATATTTATATTTTTGCAATCTTTTTAATAGCTCTTCAAAAATTTTATAACTCCTATCATCATATACCAACTCTCTTCCATATTTTGTTATTTGATATGCAGCTTTCTTGGGATTTTCAAAATTTACTTTTTTTAACTTTTTTATCATCTCTTTTCTTTTATCTATCTTTTTTGAAGATAGGATTTTTATAATTTTATAAATTAAAAGCAGCAAAAATATAGTAAAAATTGAAATTGAAAAAATATATGCATAAAATGAAAAATCAGGAATTTCAACAATAGGTTTTATATCTTTTAATTTTTCCATTATCTTCTGCCAAATAGTTTTAAAAGTTTTATAAAAGGCTCTTCATCAGTATAAATTTTTGTAAATCTAATCCTATTTTTTTTAAAATGCTCATACATAAAATGGTCTTTTCTTTTTATCTCTTTTTTATATTCATTTTTAGTATAACTATCCATATCTAAAACTGCACTATCACCACTTTGAGGATCTATCAAATTTACAAATCCAAACTCTTTTGGCTCCTCTTCCAATCTGTCTCTTATAATAATTGCTATAACTTCATGTTTTTTTGATAACAGTTTAAAATCAAAATCTTCCAAAAAATCGCTTATTATAAAAATAAGAGATTTTCTTTTTATTTTAAATAGTCTCTTTGTCAAATCTTTAAAATTATCACTTTTTCCAAGTGGATTAAAATTTGCAATATTTTCTATCATCTCTTGAATAGCATTTATATTTTTTGTTGATTTAATACTTTTATAAAGTTTATCGGCAAAAATATAATATGAAAATGAGTCTTGATTTTTTATTGCAGAAAAACCAATAATTGCACCAGCAGCAGCTGCTATTATATGTTTAAACTCAACTGATCCAAAATACATACTACCATTTAGCATAAAAGCCACTATAATATTTAGCTCTCTCTCTTCTTGATATACTTTCACATATGGTTTTTGAAGTTTTGCACTTATTAGCCAATCAATCTTTTTTACATCATCTCCAGGAAGGTATTCTCTTAGCTCAATAAAATTAAATCCCTCTCCTTTAAAAATTGAAGGATTATTTCCGGATATTTCGCTAAAAACTTGCCTTTTTGTTTTTATTAAAATCTTTTTTATTTTTTTATCCAAAAAGTTCCTTTAATATTGGTTATTGGTGTATTGGTTATTGGTAATTAGGAATTAGTGTGAATGTAAGTTTTGAGCTTATCCTTATCACTGAACCTTTCAACCTTCTTTTAATCCAATAACTAATACAATATACCAATTACCAGCTTCTCTGCTTCACAGCTTATCTTCTATCTCGCTATGCCCCTATTCCACTAATCCACTGCTACGGTATAGGTACTTTTTCCAAAATTTTCTCAATTATAAAATCACTAGTTATATCTTCTGCTTCTGCTTCATAACTTAAAATTATTCTATGTCTTAATACATCCTTTGCAATATATGCGATATCTAATGGTGAGACATAATCTTTTCCTCTTAAATATGCTAAAGCCCTGCTTGCTTTATACATATCTATAGTTGCTCTTGGACTTGCTCCAAAATCTATAAAATTTTTTAGTTCTTCCATTTCATAATTTTGAGGTTTTCTTGTTGCAAAAACTATATCAACAATATACTCTTCTATCTCTTTATCCATATGAACCTCTTTTACCTCTTTTTTAAGCTCTTCTAAATCCTCTTTTGAAGCAACTTTTTCTATTTCTCCAAAAGCGTTATTTGCAACTCTTCTTGCAATCTCTAACTCCTCTTCTTTCGTATTGTAACCAACAACAAGTTTTAGCATAAATCTATCAAGTTGAGCTTCTGGAAGATTGTAAGCTCCTTCACTCTCTACTGGATTTTGAGTTGCCATTACCAAAAATGGAGTATCGATAAAAAACGTCTTATCGCCAATAGTTACTTGTCTCTCTTGCATAACTTCAAGTAAAGCTGATTGAACTTTAGCTGGAGCTCTATTTATCTCATCAGCTAATAAAAGATTTGTAAATACAGGGCCCTTTTTTATTTTAAATTCATTCTTTGCAGGATCATAAATCTCAGTTCCAACTATATCACTTGGAAGAAGATCTGGAGTAAATTGCACTCTTTTAAATTCAAGCCCCAAAGTTTTTGAAAGTGCATTTACAGTTGTAGTTTTAGCTAAACCTGGCACACCCTCTAATAATATATGTCCATCACATAATAGACCAATCAATAGCCCATCGATCATCTTCTCTTGACCAACAACTATCTTTTTGATCTCACTTTTAATATTTTCTACTATTTTTCTCATATTCTCCCCATATTTTCTTTGTTCAAATTATAAAAAAATATGGCTTTAAATGTTCTTTTTAAATGAAGATGTGAAGATATTTAAGGTTTGAGTTTAGAAGCAAATTTTATCAAAGAGGAAGAAAAATTCTTCCCCTTGATTTACATACCATGCATACCTTCAACTTTTTCTCTTGGAGTTACATTTCTTGGTTTTACTGGTATCTCTTTTGGAGTTTTGATGTTTGGAGAGAGATTTTCTGTAGGTTTAATTATACCTTTTCTACAATTAACAGTTTTAATTATCACATTGTTGTTTTCATTTTTTTCAGTTAGTTTATTAGTTATATCTACGACTAATTTTACTTTATGTTTTCCTGGTGACAATTTTAAATTTTGTACTCTTGGAAACCAATCAAAAGTAATAGAACTATGAGGCGCTTTTAATTTTTTATTTGGGTCAACTCCACTTAAAATAATTCCTCCCCATGGCTTCCAAGCACCATCTTTCCAAATATACATTTGTAATCCTACTCCTTGGTCACTATAAGCATTATCTGGCAATTCTACATTCCCAACATTTTTTATGGTAATTTTTAAAGAACATGAGTTATTAACAGAAATATTTTGCGCTTTTAAATCAGGTAACTCTATGGGCCTAAGCTCTTTTCCTTTTATAACTCCAGGAATAATTTTTAAACATTTCACTAATTTTTCTTTTTTGTTGTTTCTCTCGTTTGACTCTTTAACCTGATTCCACATATCAACAACTGCTTTTATTTTAGCTTTGTCACTAACTTTGTAATTGCTTACATATTTTGCAGTTCCTCCAGGATTTTGTAGGTTTTTATTTGAATCAAAACCCCATATACTTGCTCCTCCCCATTTTTTACCATCTACATAAATATAAACTCCCGCACTTTTTGGCGTATGTTTTGTCCATACACTATCTGGCAACTTTCCTTTTCCTCGATTTTTAACTTCTATTACAACATGACAATCTTTATCTAAACCTATTTTTGTTATCACCAAATCAGGAAGTAAAGGCAATGGTTTTACTTTACCTTTAATAATACCACCAGGAATAAATTTTATACACCTTAATTCTTTTGTTTTTGCATTGTTTCTCTCGTTTGACTCTTTAACCTGATTCCACATATCAACAACTGCTTTTATTTTAGCTTTGTCACTAACTTTGTAATTGCTTACATATTTTGCAGTTCCTCCAGGATTTTGTAGGTTTTTATTTGGATCAAAACCCCATATACTTGCTCCTCCCCATTTTTTACCATCTACATAAATATAAACTCCCGCACTTTTTGGCGTATGTTTTGTCCATACACTATCTGGCAACTTTCCTTTTCCTCGATTTTTAACTTCTACTACAACATGACAATCTTTATCTAAACCTATTTTTGTTATCGCCAAATCAGGAAGTGATACTCTTCTTATTTTACCTCTTATATTTATTTTGCAATATGAAACATTATTTCTTTCATTAATCTCTCTTATTTTATTGCCTGCATCTACTACAGCAGCAAGATAATATTTCCCAACAGGAGTATCATCTGGTATTTTATTGGAACCATTTAATTTAACTTTTACTTTTCCATTTGGAGGAATAGTAATAATCTCTCTTCCCCCTTTTAAAAGCACTCCATCTTTATAGTTAGGAGAATATGAAGCATAGCTATTAGCCGATACATTTTTTTTACTTGACAATACTATATCAACCGCAACTCTTTCTAATTTTTTAGAAAATGTACTTATTACCTCCACACTAAAACTATTCTTCAATTTTGCACCTTGAATAGCAGAGCTTGGACATCTTTTGATTTTTACCTTTAAATCACCTTTTTTTTGAATATGAATATTTGGAAATTGCGCAAATAAGCTACAAAGAGTCCCCACTATCATCATTAAAAATAACCATTTGATTTTTTTCATCTCATCCTCCTTTTATCTATATATACTCATTTTAGTCTTAAATATATAAATTATTACTTAATTTTAAGTATTTTTATAAAATTTATCTTGCTATAACAATTATTTAAATGAAAATTTCAAAAAAATACAAATATTTATATATTAATTTTATATTTTAAATATAACCAAGTATTTTTATAAAATACACGATTTTTCCACAATTTTTTGATATTACTATCTCATATCAAATGATTTGAGCCGGTTGATTTATAAAAATTTTATAAGTTTATTTATATTACTATTAGAATAGTAACTTAAATATAAAAGGATCTGGTATGAAAAAAACCGGTTTATCTTTAATTGCCTCTTCCCTCCTATTGATCACTGTCTCTTCTGCTGCAACTCAAGAAATTGTATTAAAAGAAAATATGGCTGAAAAAGTTTATATAGCTAAAAAACCAGTTATAAAATGTTACTGTCCAGAAATAGCAAAAAGTAAAGATTTTATGATAATGCTTGATGATAATGACGTTACAGCATTATCATCCATATCCAATAATGAAATCATTATAAAACCTATAAACATATTAAATGGTGGAGAACATATATTATCAATTACCTATTATGATGAAAATGGTGAAGAAAATCAAAAAGAGTATAGTTTTAAAACAAGACAATCACAAAATTTTGAAACTGCAAATACTACATTAGGTATAAATCCTGTCTTTGAACACACTATTATGAAACCTGGCGATTTAAAAAATGTCCCATATTCTAAAATTGATTCAGATTTTCAAATTCAAAGCAATCTTGCTGAAAAAAATTGGACATACTCCTTTAATACTGATTTAAGATATTTTGATCAAAGCATTCCTTTATCAAAACAAAATGAAAATGAAAACTCACAATCTTCTCAAGAAAATGAAGAAGAGATTTTAAAAAAAGGTTTTAGTTTAGCAACTTATCTATTTAAGGCATCTTATACTGGAGATAAAATAAAAGGTGGATTAGAAATTGGAGATTTTTCTATTGAAGAATCTGATTATAGTGCAAACGGATTAACAAAAAGAGGTGCAAGAGGAACAGTTTCATACAACAATTTTGATTTTGAAGCGTTTATTGCAAATTCAGTTGATTATTATGGATTTTATGGAGGAATGGGACTAGAACCAAATGATAAGAAAAGACTTTATGGTTTATCTTTACAAAAAACCTTCTTAGAAAATGCAAAATTTAAAATTGCATACATAAAAGGAGGAAAACAAAAAGAAAGCTTTGGTGAAGCTTCAGAAACTTTTCCAAGTGACACATCTACTGAAGAGGGAGATAAAAAAGGAAGCATCATAGCTTTAGTCCTATCTTCTCCTATAATAGAAGAGAAATTAAATTTTTATGCAGAAGCAGATTTTTCGAAATATGATATAGACACATCTGATGAATATGGCTATGAAAAAGATAAAGCTTATAATGTTAAATTGGATGGAGCTTTAAATGAAAATTATAGTTATGATTTTATCTATGAATATATAGGACCTCAATTTTATAGTATTGCAAGTGATGATACCCAAAATGATAATGAAGGTGCTGCTATAAATTTTAATGCTGATTTTGAAAAACACTCTATTTCTTTATCTCTTTCTGGATATCATGATAATGTAGAAGATGATGATACATTTGCAACAGTTTATACATATGATGGATCAATTAGCTATACATATTCTGGTATAGAAAATTTACCTATCGATCTTTCTTATGAAAGAGAGGTTTCAAAAAGCAAAGATGAACCTACAGAAGATGATAAACAAAATGATGTAACAGATACATATTCTATAAATTTAGGATATTCATTAAATAACTGGCAATTCAGCTTAGGTACTGAAATAAGCAAAGAAAATGACAAAATTGCAAAAACTATAACAAGATCAAAAACCTACTCATTCTCACCTTCTTATCAAAATGAAAAATTTCATCTAAGCCCTAATATAAGTTACAACATATCAAAAACAGATGATGAAAGCGCAGGTGAATCAAAACAAAAAACAACAACAGTTGGTTTGGAACTTGGTTATATGATTTTAGAAAATCTATCGTTTGATCTATCTGGTACATATGAATATACTAAAAATGAAGAAGAGAGTGATGTAACAGGTAAAGAAGAAAAAATCGATGGAAATTTTCAGCTTGCTTACAATTTCAAAACAAAACAAAATTGGTTACAAAACCCGGTAGTTGGTTTAAAAGGTACTTATAGTTTCTTTCATGATAAAATCAATGAAAGCCAAAATGAAGATTTAGTGTTGACTCTATTTTTGAGTCTTCCAATGCAATTTATATTCTAAGAGGAGTTGATTATGAAAAAATTAATAATACTTTTATTACTAATAAGTTTCTTTTATGCAGATGAAATAAAAGTTATTTCACCAAAACCTTATGCAAAAATATCAAATAACAAGCCAGTTTCTATAAAAATAACTTATGAAGCAAAATATACAGGTGCTGATGAATGTAAAATAGCTTATTCAAATTCAGGAAACTTAGAAATAACTCCAATAGATGAAGTTTTAAAAAAAATAAATAAAAAAATAACAATAAAATTAAAAAAATCTGGTTCTATAAATGTTGGTAAAACGACAGAAACTATTTTTATTCCGTATAACGTTATTAAAAAGGTTATAGAAAAAGGTTATACAAACAATGGCTTTAATTATAAAAGATATTTTTATTTTGGTGACTGCTTATCAACAGATATATCATATGGAGATGTTTTCTTAAAAATTAAAATCACAACACCTTCTGCTCTTCCTTTACATATTAGTAAAATTAGACTCTTTTTTGATAATAAAAAAGCGGTCATTTCTGTAAATAAAAATGAAAATTTAAAAGCTTATGCTGAAGTTGAAATGCAAGGAAAGGGTTTATTAAAAGCACATTGGGAAGTAGATGGAAGAGTTCTTTCTAGAATATTTAAACATATCAATAATAAAAGAAGAATTACATTTGAAACTCCAGATATTCCACCACTTCCAACATTTGAGCCTGGCACTCACACTGTTAGATTTATAGTTGATGAACCAAAACCAGGCTTTGAAGAGCCAACAGCACTTTATTTTGTAAAAACAGAAAAATTGATAAATAAAAATATCATAAAACTAAATCCTAAAGACAAAAGCAAACTTAATTTTGAAGAACTAAAATTTTCATGGCAGCCTATAACAGGAGCAAAATTGTATTTAATCGAATTTTTTATACTTGGTGAAGAAAAACCAATATTTTCTGCATACACTAAAACAAATAGTTATGAGATTCCAAAAAACTTATTAGGAAAAGTTTTTGAAAAAGGCGAATATTATAGCTGGAAAGTAGTAGGATACGATGAAGATGATCATCTAATAGCAACTAGCAATACAAATAGATTTACTATAAAATGAGGAATATTATGTTTAAATTCTATACTATTATCCGTTATTTAATAATAAATTTAAATACTAGTAATTCATATGTTGATTGGCTTCCAATTAACAATTACTCAGTTTTAATAAAACCTGGTACAAATACCAACCAATGGATATTCTCAAAATGCAATAAAATTAAAAATATATTCAATTTGTGATTTAAATAAGAAAAAACTAAATTATAAACTATAAAATGAAAAATAGTTTTTGATCATTAAAAAAATTCTTTTGAAAGGATTTATCATGAAAAAATTTATTATTTATCTACTTATTGGATTGGGTGTTCCTTTGTTTGCAGCATTTCCAAATACTAATTTACATATTGAAAAAAATATTCTGATAAAAAAACCACATAGAATCAAACCTGGAATTGGTATTAGCAACATTAGTGCTAAACAAAATCTATCTACAGGTAAAATTGATTGGAGTATTACTTTAAAATGTACAAATTTAATAAATAAAAATCTTTCATTTAAGATAAAGATTCAACAATATAACAAAAATAATAAACTTGTTTGTAATTCTTATACACAAAATATAACTACTAAACCATTTGTACCTAAAAAATTTTTAGATACTTATGTAATTTCAGGAGAAACAAATAGATGTTGTAATAGCAAAACAATTAAATTTACAATATCACAACAAAATCGCTTGCCTATTAAGTCAAAAAAATTTAAAAAAACAATCTCTAAACAATTAATACCAGCAGTTGAAATAAAAAAAGTTACTTTCGATACAAAAAATTATCATTGGAAAGCAACTGTCAGAAATAATACTTCACATAGAATCACTGTCACATTGCAAGGACGTGAATATGTAAATAATAGATGGAGAGATTGCGGAGGACAAGTTTTAACTATTGAACCTCTCTCATCAAGATATATACCATTTTGGGTAACTATGGATTATGACCCAAATGCAACAAAACTAAAAGTCGAATTAAAATGTAATGGTGAATTGCTTAAAAGTGTAACAAAAAACATTCCAAAGTAATTGTTTAAAAAATTCTTTTGAAAGGATCTATCATGAAAAAATTTATTATTTATCTGCTTATTGGATTGGGTGTTCCTTTGTTTGCAGCATTTCCTGCAACTACTTTGAATATAAATAAAAATATAAATAAAAATACTGCAAAACATACAGCTATAAAATCTAGTATCAAGGTAATTAAATATAGTGCAAAGCAAAATACATCCACTGGAAAAATTGATTGGAGCATTACTTTAAAATGTATCAATTTACAAAAAAGAAATTTAACATTTAATATCAATGTTGAACAATATGATAAAAAAAACAGACTTGTTTGTACTTCATATATTCAAAACATAACAAAATCATTTACACCAAAAAAGAATATATGTACTTTTACAATAACAGGCCAGGCAGATAGGTGCTGTATCAGCAAAAAAGTAAAATTAAAAATTTCACCAGCAATGGGTACACTATTAAAAAAATCTAATTTTACAAAAATCATATCATTAAAAACACCAGCAGTTAATATAAGAAATGTCACTTTTGATAAAACACATCACCATTGGAAAGCAACTGTTAAAAATAATACTTCACATAGAATCTCTGCAACATTACAAGGATATCAATATGTAAATAATAGATGGAGAGCAGCAGGAGGACAAGTTTTAAATATTGAACCTCTTTCATCAAAATATTTACCATTTTGGGTAACTATGGATTATGACCCAAATGCAACAAAACTAAAACTTGAATTAAGCTGTAATGGTGAATTGTTAGAAACAGTAACAAAAAATATACCAAAATAATTGATTAAAAAACTACTATATTAAGGATAGATAAGGATTATAAGAGGTATATCAGTAGAATTTCGTGAAAATCCACATAAAGGATGGATTAAAAAAATAAAAGCAATAACTTTAAAAACTATTTTTGAATTTTCAAGATAATAAGAAGTTTTGAAGATCAAAAAATCTTGCCTGGCGCCGACCTACTTTTCCACAGCCGGAGGCTGCAGTATCATCAGCGATGCGGAGCTTAGCTTCCAGGTTCGAAATGGAGCTGGGCGTTTCCTCCGCTCTATAGGCACCAGGACAAGAGAAGTAAATCTTTCGAAAAAGACTCAATTCTCTTGTCAGTTATTTATCATTTAAGATTTTTAACTTATACACCAAATTTAAAGAACAAATCCATTGTTTATAGTCTAAAATTTAATAAAGTATCTCAGTAAGGCGGCAGTGCTTTTTTATTGGTAAGCCAAACGGACTATTAGTACTGGTCAGCTAAACCCCTTACAGGGCTTACACACCCAGCCTATCAAGGTGGTAGTCTTCCACCGTCCTTCAGGGAAGGCTCATCTTGGAGTCGGCTTCCCGCTTAGATGCTTTCAGCGGTTATCCGTTCCGTGCATAGCTACCCAGCGGTGCTCTTGGCAGAACAACTGGTACACCAGTGGCACGTCCAACCCGGTCCTCTCGTACTAGGGTCAGCTCTCCTCAGCCTTCCTACGCCCACGGAAGATAGGGACCGAACTGTCTCACGACGTTCTGAACCCAGCTCGCGTACCGCTTTAAATGGCGAACAGCCATACCCTTGGGACCTGCTCCAGCCCCAGGATGCGATGAGCCGACATCGAGGTGCCAAACCTCCCCGTCGATGTGAGCTCTTGGGGGAGATCAGCCTGTTATCCCCGGGGTACCTTTTATCCTTTGAGCGATGGCCCTTCCACTCAGAACCACCGGATCACTAAGACCGACTTTCGTCTCTGCTCGAGTTGTCTCTCTCACAGTCAGGCTGGCTTATGCCTTTATACTCTCCAAGCGATTTCCAACCGCTTTGAGCCAACCTTTGTAAGCCTCCGTTACTCTTTAGGAGGCGACCGCCCCAGTCAAACTACCCGCCAGACATTGTCCTCCCACAGGATAACTGTGGCAAGTTAGCCACCAGAATGAGGAAGGGTGGTATCTCAAGGACGGCTCCACCTGAGCTGGCGCCCAGGCTTCTCAGCCTCCCACCTATCCTGCACATCCTCATCCCGATGGCAGTGTCAAGCTGTAGTAAAGGTCCACGGGGTCTTTCCGTCTTTCCGCGGGTAGGAGGAATTTTCACCTCCACTACAATTTCACTGGATCCCTGGTCGAGACAGCCCCCATCTCGTTACGCCATTCATGCAGGTCGGTATTTAACCGACAAGGAATTTCGCTACCTTAGGACCGTTATAGTTACGGCCGCCGTTTACCGGGGCTTCGGTTCACCACTTCGCTCCGAAGAGCTAATGGATCCCCTTAACCTTCCGGCACCGGGCAGGCGTCACACCCTATACATCCTCTTACGAGTTAGCAGAGTGCTGTGTTTTTGATAAACAG
Organism: Nitrosophilus kaiyonis; assembly: GCF_027943725.1. Classification (NCBI taxonomy): domain Bacteria; kingdom Pseudomonadati; phylum Campylobacterota; class Epsilonproteobacteria; order Nautiliales; family Nitratiruptoraceae; genus Nitrosophilus; species Nitrosophilus kaiyonis. The sequence goes on from NZ_AP025696.1 coordinate 221,532, forward strand.
TCGGATGGAGCGCTTCGCTGCGACCCACCTCGGCTCCAGTCGCGAAGACCTTCACCTACTATGGGCACACCTTATACCGAAGATACGGTGCCAGCTTGCAGAGTTCCTTAACCAGGGTTCTTCCACGCGCCTTAGAATACTCATCTCGCCCACCTGTGTCGGTTTACGGTACGGGCTACCTTACACTCAAACGGCTTAGAGGTTTTTCTCGGCTCGACGGCATCACCGATTCTCCCGCCGCCCCGAAGGGCTTTGAGAGCCTGTCAGGTCTCGGGTACTCGCACAGCGGATTTTCCTACTGTGCACCCTACACCCTTCGAGCCACTACTCCATCAGTGACCTCGGCTAGCCCTAAGCGTCACCCCATCGCCTTGTGTAAAGTAGGTATCGGAATATTAACCGATTTCCCATCGCCTACCCCTCTCGGACTCGGCTTAGGACCCGACTAACCCTACGTTGACGAGCATCGCGTAGGAAACCTTGGGCTTTCGGCGAACAGGATTCTCACCTGTTTTATCGCTACTCATGCCTGCATGCTCACTTCTTGCCGCTCCACTGCTCCTTACCGGTACAGCTTCAACGCCGACAAGAACGCTCTCCTACCGCTCTCTCACCAGAGAGAACCTACGACTTCGGTGTGTGACTTAGCCCCGTTATATTTTCCGCGCAGGGCCGCTAGACCAGTGAGCTGTTACGCTTTCTTTAAAGGATGGCTGCTTCTAAGCCAACCTCCTGGTTGTCTAAGCAGCCCCACATCGTTTTCCACTTAGTCACAACTTTGGGACCTTAGTCGGTAGTCTGGGTTGTTCCCCTCTCGACATAGGATTTTATCACCCTACGCCTGACTCCCAGGCTTACACTATAGGTATTCGAAGTTTGACAGGGTTTGGTACCGCGGTGAGCAGCCCTAGCCCTATCAGTGCTCTACCCCCTATAGCTACTACCTGAGGCTATACCTAAATATATTTCGGAGAGAACCAGCTATCACCAAGTTTGTTTGGCCTTTCACCCCTATCCACAGCTCATCCGAAGAGTTTTCAACCTCCACCGGTTCGGCCCTCCAGTGGGTCTTACCCCACCTTCAGCCTGGCCATGGATAGATCACTTGGCTTCGGGTCTGCAGCATCTGACTCTTTCGCCCTTTTCAGACTCGCTTTCGCTACGGCTTCCCGTTCGGTTAACCTCGCCAGATACCACAACTCGCAGGCTCATTATGCAAAAGGCAGTCCGTCACCCTGAGCTTACGCTCATAGGGCTCCGAATGATTGTAGGCATACGGTTTCAGGTTCTATTTCACTCCCCTCACTGGGGTTCTTTTCACCTTTCCCTCACGGTACTTGTGCACTATCGGTGTGACAGGAGTATTTAGGGTTGGAAGGTGGTCCTCCCAGCTTCAGTCAGGATAACACGTGTCCCGACCTACTCAGGGACATCCCAGGCCCACTAGGGTTTTCGCATACGGGACTATCACCCTCTTTGGTGTGCCTTTCCAGACACTTCTGCTAACCTTCGTGGTACCTTGATGGGAGCCCTACAACCCCGCTAGCAAGCTAGCGGTTTGCCCTACTCCCCGTTCGCTCGCCGCTACTAAGGGAATCTCTGTTGATTTCTTCTCCTCTGGGTACTGAGATGTTTCACTTCCCCAGGTTCGCCCCTCACCTAAGTGAGGTGACTGACATCTCTGTCAGCCGGGTTGCCCCATTCGGAAATCCCCGGATCAAAGCTTCTTGGCAGCTCCCCGAGGCTTTTCGCAGCCTAGCACGTCCTTCATCGCCTCTGTCACCCTAGGCATCCACCGTACGCCCTTTGTAGCTTACCTACTTCTAAAGCGCACTGCCGCCTTACTCAAATACTTTATTGAGTAAAGCTTCAATTGTATCTTTACCTTTTAGACTATAAACAATGGATTGTCAAATAACCTTTAGACTTACAAAGTCTAAGTTAAACTCTTCTACAAGAGCTTAACTTAGACTTTTGTTATTGGTATATTAGTGTATTAGTTATTGGTTTTTTTTGTTTTTTTACTAATAACTAATAACCAATTACTAATTACCAAATATGGTGGAGTCTACCGGGATCGAACCGGTGACCTCCTGCGTGCAAGGCAGGCGCTCTCCCAGCTGAGCTAAGACCCCATATCTCGGTTGAGTAGTGAATTGTGCAAACTCTTTTGCGTAGCGTACCTTGTAGTACGTAAGTGAAAGAGTTTGTGCAAGACTCTCTCAACATGGTGGGCCTGAGAGGACTTGAACCTCTGACCTCACCCTTATCAGGGGTGCGCTCTAACCACCTGAGCTACAGGCCCTCTGTTAGTCATTAGTCTATAGTCGTTAGTCATTAGTCATTAGTTTTTAAACTGACGACTATCGACTATTGACTAACGACTATAAATCACACCCCTGATAAGGGTCTCTATCTTAGCTCTCTCCACCATCTCATATTGTTAAAGAACCCTTGATCTCTCAAAACTAGACAAATATAGAGTACTCTTCCTTTGAGCCTTTGTAATCCAAAGAATCTAATCTTTAGATCGTACTCTCTAGAAAGGAGGTGATCCAACCGCAGGTTCTCCTACGGTTACCTTGTTACGACTTCACCCCAGTCGCTGAGCCCACCGTGGACGGTAGCCCCTGATAAACAGTTGGCTTCCCGGCTTCGGGTGAGCTCAACTCCCATGGTGTGACGGGCGGTGAGTACAAGACCCGGGAACGTATTCACCGCGGCATGGCTGATCCGCGATTACTAGCGATTCCGACTTCATGCAGTCGAGTTGCAGACTGCAATCCGAACTGGGACGCGCTTTAGAGATTTGCTCCACCTCACGGTATCGCCTCTCTCTGTACGCGCCATTGTAGCACGTGTGTCGCCCTGGACATAAGGGCCATGATGACTTGACGTCGTCCTCACCTTCCTCCCGGTTGCCCGGGCAGTCCCTCTAGAGTGCCCACCCTAAGTGCTGGCAACTAGAGGCGAGGGTTGCGCTCGTTGCGGGACTTAACCCAACATCTCACGACACGAGCTGACGACAGCCGTGCAGCACCTGTCACCGAGCTCCTACCGAAGTAGGCACTCCCCCATCTCTGAGGGATTCTCGGGATGTCAAGCCCAGGTAAGGTTCTTCGCGTATCTTCGAATTAAACCACATGCTCCACCGCTTGTGCGGGTCCCCGTCTATTCCTTTGAGTTTTAGCCTTGCGGCCGTACTCCCCAGGCGGGATGCTTATTGCGTTAGCTGCATCACTGAAGTGACTAGCACTCCAACGACTAGCATCCATCGTTTAGGGCGTGGACTACCAGGGTATCTAATCCTGTTTGCTCCCCACGCTTTCGCGCCTCAGCGTCAGTACCGTCCCAGCAGGTCGCCTTCGCAATGGGTATTCCTGGTGATCTCTACGGATTTTACCCCTACACCACCAATTCCACCTGCCTCTTCCGGACTCTAGTTAAGCAGTTTCGAATGCAGTTCCACAGTTGAGCTGTGGGCTTTCACACCCGACTTACTTAACCGCCTACGCGCCCTTTACGCCCAGTGATTCCGAGTAACGCTTGCACCCTCCGTATTACCGCGGCTGCTGGCACGGAGTTAGCCGGTGCTTATTCCTGAGGTACCGTCATTATCTTCCCTCAGAAAAGGAGTTTACAACCCGAAGGCCTTCTTCCTCCACGCGGCGTTGCTGCGTCAGGGTTGCCCCCATTGCGCAATATTCCCCACTGCTGCCTCCCGTAGGAGTCTGGACCGTGTCTCAGTTCCAGTGTGGCTGATCATCCTCTCAGACCAGCTACCCGTCATAGCCTTGGTAAGCCGTTACCTCACCAACTAGCTGATAGGCCGCAGCCCCATCCTATAGCGCTACATAACGCTTTCCCAACCATACTTGTGTATGGAAGGAGTATAGGGTATTAGCAGGCCTTTCGGCCTGTTATCCCCCGCTATAGGGCAGGTTAGCTACGTATTACTCACCCGTGCGCCACTTAGCTGACACTCAAACCCGAAGGTTTGAGCCGTTCTCGTTCGACTTGCATGTGTTAAGCACGCCGCCAGCGTTCACTCTGAGCCAGGATCAAACTCTCCATAAAAAAAGTTTGTCTTCGACTCAAAGGAATTTCCTCTATATTTGTCTAGTTTTCAAAGATCATTATCTATCAAAAGAACTCTCTAACTCATCCTCAAACTCAGATGAGTTATTCGAACCCTTTACTTTTAAGGGATGAAATTATATTAAAATTTTAACCTCTTGTCAAGATCGCCTTCTCTTTTCAATCTTGCTCTTTTCTCTTTTAAAGATCACCGCCTCAAAAAGCGAACGAAAGTTTATTTAATACTTCCTTAAAATCTAATTAAATGGAGAAAAAGGCACAATTGCACTACCCCAAGTAAATCCACCGCCAAATGCATCAAGAAGCATTAAATCACCTTTTTTTAATCTATTTTGTTCATATAAATCACTCATTGCCATAGGGATAGAAGCAGAAGAAGTATTTCCATATTTTGAAACAGTCATAACAACTTGTTCGTCTTTTAATTTAAGAGCATTTGCAACTGCATTCAATATTCTATAATTTGCTTGATGTGGTATGAAATGATCAATATTTTCACTTTTTATACCATTTTTCTTTAATATATCAATAACATCATTTGTTAAAGTTTTTACAGCAACTTTAAAAGTCTCATTTCCTTTCATTTTCATAAAACAAGCATGCTCTTTTATAGCTTCTTCACTACAAGGATTGTTTGTTCCACATCCAGGTGTTATAAGATAATCATGATATTTTCCATCAGCTGAAATATTCACATCAATAATAGCTTCCTCTTTTTTCTCAGTGGCACTAATTATAGCTGCACCTGCACCATCTCCAAAAAGAACACATGTTGTTCTATCACTATAATCTACAATTGCACTTAATTTTTCTGCACCTACTATTAAAATATTTTTTGCCATATTTGATTCTATAAAAGATTTAGCCATTGCTAAAGCATAAATAAAACCGCTACATGCTGCACTTATATCAAATGATGGAATATTAGAAACTCCTAATTTTTTTCCAATCATACATGCAGTAGAAGGCATACAAAAAAAATCAGGAGAAATAGTAGCACAAATTATCATATCCAAATCATTTTCATTGATTCTGGCTCTTTCAATAGCAACTTTTGCAGCTTTTAATCCTAAATCACTTGTTGATTCTTCTTTATCAGCAATATATCTTGTTTTAATACCTGTTCTTTTTGTTATCCACTCATCAGAAGTATCAACAATCTTTTCTAAATCTTCATTTGTTAATATGTTTTTAGGGATATAAGATCCAACAGATCTAAAAGCTGCGTACACAATTTATCCTTTATAATACTTCTTCTAATCTTTTTTCTATTGAACTATTAATATCTGATTCAACATATCTGATTGCTTGAAAAATTGCATTTTTAATAGCTTTAGGAGTACTTTTTCCATGACTTATAATTGCACAACCTTTTATTCCAATTAAAGGTGCTCCGCCATATTCTGAATAATCGATCTCTTTTTTTAATGATCTGAAAACTTTTTTCATTAAAATCGCACCAGCCATTCTAATTGGTGATTTTTTTATATTCTCTTTCATAAATATTCCAATTGTTTGTGCAACACCTTCAGCAGTTTTTAATACTATATTTCCGGTAAAACCATCACAAACCACAACATCCACACTTCCATCAAAAATGTTATTTCCTTCTACATTTCCAATAAAAGAAGGAAGTTTTTTTAAAATCTTAAAAGCACTTTTTGTTAATTCATTACCCTTGGTTTCTTCTTCACCATTAGAAAGAAGTCCAACTTTTGGATTTTTATTATTTAAAATAGCTTTAGCATATGCTTCGCCCATAACTGCAAATTCAAAAAGATGTTCTGGCTTGCAATCTACATTAGCACCAACATCAAGAACTAAACTTTTTTTGTTTTTTGAAGTTGGCATTAATGTTGCAATAGCTGGTCTACTAATATTTTTCAATCTTCCTATTCTTAAAGTTGCAAGACTCATAGTAGCACCACTATGCCCTGCTGATACTACTGCATCTGCTTTTTTTTGACTAACAAGTTCAACTGCTTTATATATGGAACTCTCTTTTCTTTTTAAAGCATCTGTTGCAGCATCACCCATTTCAATAACATCATCAGCTTGAACAATTTCAATGCTATTTTTTAATGAGTTTGGTATTAGTGATAATATTTTTTCTTTATCACCAACAAGTATTGCTTTAAATTTTTTTTCTTTAAGTGCTAATATGGTTCCTTCTATTATAGGATAGGGTCCAAAATCCCCACCCATAGCATCAATGGCAATCTTAACCATTTTTAGCTTTTATATTCACCTGTAAATTTGTTTATATGGTGTGGCATTTTCCAAGTTCCATCTTTATCTTTAACAGGTCTTGGCAAACTTAGTTTATAATGTGTTCTTCTTTTTGCAGCTCTTGTTTTACTAACACGTCTCTTTGGTACTGCCATAATTTCTCCTTATTTTAATTTAAAACTCTTTTTCAAAATCTTCAATTTTTTCGCATTCATTACATATATGATAATCTAATTTTATAGATGCAATTTCACTCTCTAAAATTTCATCAAAATCTATCATTCCATCATAAAACTCTAAAACATCATACTCTTCTAAATGGCCTTTATATAAACCATCACTTGCTTTTAAATGAATATTCTCATCTAATTTTATCATAAACTCTTTTGAACATCTATCGCAAGTAACATTAAGCTCATTTTTGATATTTCCTAAAATATCAACTAAACCATCTTTATCTTTTTTAAACTCACCTTGAAATTCGATACCGTTTTTACTTAATTGAAACTTTTTAGGTTCAAATCCTATCTTTTTAAACTCTATCTTCAATTATAGTATTTCCCTTTCTGCAAAGAAAAATCTGATCTCTTTTTGAGCATTTTCTAAACTATCGCTTCCGTGTACTGCATTTGCTTCAATACTTTCAGCGAAATCTGCTCTTATAGTTCCAGGAGCAGCTTCTTTAGGATTTGTAGCACCCATTAATTCTCTATTTTTAGCTACAGCATTTTCACCTTCTAACACCATAACAACTACAGGGCCACTTGTCATATATTCAACTAAATCATTAAAAAAAGGTCTCTCTTTATGAACTTCGTAAAATTTTGCAGCATCATCTTTTGTTAGTTTTATTTTTTTCATAGCTGCAATTCTAAGTCCATTACTTTCAAATCTATCAATAATTTTTCCAATAACATTTTTTTCTACTGCATCTGGCTTTATAATAGAAAGCGTTCTTTGCATATATTTCTCCTGATTAAAATAAATTAGAGCGGAATTTTACAGTAAGGTTTCCTAAAAGAAGTTTAAATTTTAATAATAATTGGAAAGCCAAGTGGCTTTCCAAAATTTTTTTAATTACTCTATTACAGGTTGATGATTTTCTCTTGCTTCTGCAGGAACATCTTCTCTACAAGGCATTCCCTCATAACATTGATCCCAAACAATACATCCTTCTGTTGGACATGCTTCAGCACAAGCTGGTGTATCATGATAACCTACACACTCAACACACTTATCTGGATAAACATAATATATTTCTTCACCAGTTGGATTATCCTCATCATCAACAATTGCTTCTACTGGACATTCATCTATACAAGCCCCACAGTTGATACAGATATCTGTAATTTTAACTGCCATTTTATCTCCTTTAATATGAAATCAATTTAGACGAAATAACTATATCAAAATATTTTTAAATATTTCTTGAAAAATTATCATAGTTTCAAATAATCTCTAATTTGTTCGACTTTATCTGTTTTTTCCCATGTAAATTCTTCAAGTTCTCTACCAAAATGCCCATATGCTGCAGTTTTTCTATATATTGGTCTTAAAAGGTCTAATGTTTCAATAATACCTTTTGGCGTTAAATCAAATATATCTTTCACACATTTTTCTATTAATTTTTCATCAACTTTTGATGTTCCATGAGTATCTACCATTATTGAGACTGGCTCTACAACCCCAATTGCATAAGCTATCTGAATTGTTGCTTTTTCACAAGCCCCACTTGCAACTAAATTTTTTGCAACATATCTTGCTGCGTATGCTCCACTTCTATCAACTTTAGTAGGATCTTTCCCACTAAAAGCTCCACCACCATGAGGACAACTTCCACCATAAGTATCAACTATTATTTTTCTACCAGTAAGTCCTGCATCTCCTTGAGGCCCACCTATTACAAACCTTCCAGTAGGATTTATATGATATTCTATATCATCTGCAATTAATTCTGATGGAATAGCTTTATAAATAATCTCTTCTATTACAGCATCTTTTAACCTATTATAACTTACATCTGGGTCATGCTGAGTTGAGACAACAACAGTTTTTACCTCTTTTGGTTTTCCATCTTCATATTTTATTGTAACTTGAGCTTTACCATCTGGTCTTAGAAACGGCAAAGTACCTTCTTTTCTTGCTTTTGCAAGTCCTTGAGTTAATTGATGAGCTAAATAAATTGGAAGAGGCATCAAAACATCAGTCTCTTTGCATGCATATCCAAACATTAACCCTTGATCACCAGCTCCTATTTCTCCACTTGCTTTATCAACACCAATATTTATATCTGGAGACTGCTCTCCTACAGCATTTAAAACTCCTGCACTTCTATAATCAAATCCATATAGTGCATCTGTATATCCTATTTCTCTAATAACCTCTCTAACTATTTCTTGCATTGGAGCATAAGTCGTTGTTTTTAGCTCACCAGCAATTATACAAAATCCATTACTCAATAATGCCTCGCATGCAACTCTTGCATTTTTATCTCTTTCGATAATATAATCTAAAATTGCATCACTTATCTGGTCAGCCATTTTATCTGGATGTCCTTCTGTAACTGACTCTGAAGTAAATAGATACTCTCTTGCCATATCTACCCTTTGTTTTAAAATTTAAAATGAATTATATCTAATTTTAAAAAAATAGATAATTTATAAAAATTTAAAGTTTATATTAATAGATAAACTCAATATTTTTAATCTAAATTGTTAAAGTTAGATAATTTTTAGCTTATATCTGTTACAATAATATTGTTTTTCTAAAGAAAAAAATTTTCCAAAAGGAGATTACTATGTTAGTAACAAAAAAAGCACCAGATTTTACGGCTCCAGCTGTTATGCCAGACAACACAATTGTTGAAGATTTCAATCTTTATGAAAATATTGGAGAAAAAGGAGCAGTACTATTTTTCTATCCATTAGATTTTACATTTGTTTGTCCAAGTGAAATCATAGCATTTGACCATAGAATTGAAGAATTCAATAAAAGAGGAATTAATGTTATAGGATGTTCAGTTGATAGTCATTATACTCACCTTGCTTGGAGAAATACTCCAGTAGAAAAAGGTGGAATTGGTCAAATTAAATATCCTTTAGTAGCAGATTTAACAAAACAGATTTCAAAAGATTATGATGTTTTACTTGAAGAAGCAGGTGTTGCATTAAGAGGAAGCTTTTTAATTGATAAAGATGGTACTATCAGACATGCTGTTATAAATGACCTACCACTTGGTAGAAACATTGATGAGATGATAAGAATGGTAGATGCTATGGAATTTGCTAATGAACATGGTGAAGTTTGTCCTGCCGAATGGGAAAAAGGAAAAGAGGCTATGAAACCAACTCCAGAAGGTGTTGCAGAATATCTTGCTAAACATGCAGATGAATTATAATTTTTAGCCAAAGCCTACTTAGGCTTTGGCACAATCTTCACATAAAATAGAAACAGAAATATTTAAATCAAAAACTTCCTTATCAATCTTTTTCTCTATTGTTTTTTTGCACTCTTTTATTAAATCTTCATCATAAAAATCGATAATTTTTCCGCAATTTTTACATACTCCATGAAAATGTGGCTTTAAATTGATATCATACTTTAATTTTCCACCAGGATTTAATTCAGTAATTAAATCCACATCTTTTAATGTATTTATATTTTTGTATATTGTTGCAAGAGATATTGAAGGAAAAATCTTTTTAATCTCTTCATAGATCTCTTCTATTGTAGGATGAGTATGTCCATTTAAAATATTTAATATTGCAAGTCTTTGTGGTGTAGCTTTTAATTTTTTCTCTTTTAAAATTTCGATAATTTCTCCCATATCTATCCTTTTAAAATATTTTCAATTTTTAAAGCTATCTGATTTGGTCTAATTTTTAAAAACTCTTCCACATCTTCTGTTTTTCCATGTGGAATAAATATATCATCATACTCAAATGAATAAATCTCTTTATTTACAATTTTTTCTTTCATTAAAAACTCTTCTATCGCACTTGCAACACCTCCCATTTTTACACCATCACTAAAAACAAAAATCTTATTATATTTTTTCATAAGTGATTTTAATAAATCTTCATCAAGTGGTTTTACAAAACGAAGATCCAATAAAGATATATTATAATCTAAAAGCTTCATAGTCTCATATGCTCTTCCGACACCATTTCCATATCCAATAAATAAGATATCACTATCTTTTTCAATTAACATTTGAGCTTTTCCTATCTCAAATGGAATATCTTCAAATTCTTCATCAAGCATAAAAGGACCCCTTGGATATCTAAAGGCACATGGTGTTTTCATTGTATAAGCAAATTCAACTGCTCTTTTCATACTTTTTTCATCTCTTGGCGCAAAAAGAGTAATATTTGGTATAGCTCTTAAATAACTTATATCAAATGCCCCTTGATGTGTTTCACCATCTTCTCCCACAATTCCTGCTCTATCTATAGCAAAAACTACAGGTATATTCATAAGAGCAATATCGTGAATAACTTGGTCATAACCTCTTTGTAAAAATGTTGAATAGATTGCTACAAAAGGTTTAAAACCCTCTTTAGCCAAAGGTCCCATTGAAGTAACTGCATGCTGTTCTGCAATGCCTACATCCCAAAATCTATCTGGAAACTTTTCTATTAATGGCTTTAATCCTGTTCCGCTTGGCATTGCTGCAGTAACACCAACAACTTTTTCATCTTTTTGTGCAACTTCCATTAAAGCTTTACTAAACAAAGATGTTGCACTTGGTTTACTGCTTTTTTTTAATGGCTTTCCTGTGCTTATATCAAATGGCCCAACTCCATGCCAATGCTCAAAATAGCCTTCTGCTATTTTATACCCTTTTCCTTTTAAAGTTTGGGTATGGATAATTACAGGCTTATTTAACTCTTTTGCGATTTTATAAGTTTGAATCAATCCTTCTAAATCATGTCCATCTATTGGGCCAATATACTCTATTCCAAGTTCTTCAAATAAAATACCAGGTGTTATGAGTCTTAGAGACTCTTCAAATCTTTTTGCTAAATATGTTGCAGATTCTGGTAAATGAGAGAGAAGCTTTTCTGTTCTTTTTTTTATATTTTGATAAAGAGGGCTTGCCATTTTTTGGCTCAAATATTTACTAATTGCACCAATAGGTTTAGATATACTCATCTCATTATCATTTAATATTATAACAACAGGATATTTTTTATCACCAAGCTCATTTAATGCTTCATAAACCATACCTGCACTCATAGCCCCATCGCCAATTAAAACAACAGGTAATCTATCTTCATTTTTAAGTCTAATAGCTTTTGCAGCTCCAACAGCTAAAGAGATAGAAGTTGAACTATGTCCAGCAACATAATAATCATATTTAGATTCACTTGGTTTTGTATAACCACTAATTCCGCCAAATTGCCTTAATGTATCAAATTTTTCCCATCTATCTGTTAATAGTTTATGTGCATAAGCTTGATGACTCACATCAAATATAAATGGATCTTTTTCTACATCAAAAACATAATGCATAGCAACAATTAACTCTACTGCTCCTAAAGTAGAGCTAAGATGGCCTCCATTTTTGCTAACAACTTCTAAAATTCTATTTCTAATCTTTTCACAAAGCTCTTCAAGCTGAGGCAGAGTATAATCTTTAATATTCATTTAAAACCTCATCAAATTTCTCAAAAAATATACTATTTTGCTCTTTTGTACCTATTGTAATTCTAATAGCATTCATTCCATAACTATTTAAATCTCTAATAATGATACCTTTTTTCATTAATCTATTTGATATATCTTTTGAATTAATATCTTTTGGTAAGATATAAGTTATAAAATTTGTATAACTATCTATAAATTCAAAACCTTTTTTTAAAGCATAATTTACATATCTTTCCATTTGAGAAAAGTTTTTTTCAATACTATTTTTTACAAATTCTTCATCTTTTAGTGCTTCGGTAGCAGCTTTTAGACTTAAAGTTGTAATATTAAACGGAGGTCTTAATTTATACAAATTTTCAATAATTTTTCTATTTGCTATTCCATAGCCTACTCTCATACCTCCAAGTCCATAAGCTTTTGAAAAAGTACCAAGATATAAAACATTTTCAAAATTTTCTATTAACTCTTTAGGAGAAATTTTTTTATTTTTATCTTTAAAAGAGGCATATTCCATATACGCACCATCAACAATTATTAAAGGTTCATCTACTTTTTTCAAAAACTCAAATAGATAATCTTTATCTATTGCATCTCCTGTTGGATTATTTGGGGTACAAATAAAAATAATATCAGGATTTTCTTTTTTATAAAGTTCATAAAATTCATCTAAATCATGCCTATAACATGAACTTCTTATAATTTTTGCACCTTGCTGCATTGCATAAATCTCATACATAGCAAAAGTGATTTTACTCATTAAAACTTTACTTTTATTATTAAGCACAGCTCTTGAAGCAAACTCTAAAACTTGATCGCTACCAGCACCAATTATTATCTCATTGCTATTTACATTAAATTTTTTAGATAATAGGTTTTTTAAATCATACATACTATCATCTGGATACATATACATTTTGTCTGCTATATTTTTTACAGCTTCAATAACCTTTTGGCTTGTACCATAAGGATTTTCATTTGATGCTAACTTTATGATATCTTTTTCATTAATTCCAAAATCTCTAACAACTAACTCGATAGGCTTACCAGCTTCATATGTTTTGATATTTTTTAACTCTTCATTAAATCTCATATCAATCCTTACTACTTATAGCTTTTACATAACTTCCAAGCCACTTAATCTCTTTTTTATGCTTTTTAAAAATCTTTTGAACATTTTCATCATCTACATGCCCATCAAAATCTATATAGAACCAGTAACTAAACTCCTTATCAGCTGCAGGTCTACTCTCTATTTTTGTTAGATTTATCTTTTCTTTATCAAAATCTTCCAAAAATTTAACTAAAGCTCCTGGTTTATCCTCTAACTTTGCAAGAATAGATGTTTTGTCATTTCCGCTTTTTTCATTTTTAAAATCACTAATAACAATAAATCTAGTTTTATTTGTATGTAGATCTTCGATATTTTCAAATAGAATTGGTAAATTATAGAGTTTTGCTGCTATATGAGAGCAAATTGCAGCACTGCCTTTCTCTTTTGCTGCAAGTTTTGCTGCTTTTGCAGTAGATTCTACAGGTATTAATTCAACATCTTCCAATTCATGCTCAATTAAAAAATTTCTACACTGTCCAAAAGCAATATCTTTTGAATAGATTTTTTTTATCTTGCTTAAATCATCTTCCAATGTAGCAAAAGTATGATGAATTGGCATATAGCTTTCAGCTACTATTAAAAGATCGCTTCTTCCAAGCAGGTCTAAAGTCTCTCCAACAACGCCATCTATAGAGTTTTCTATAGGAACCACTCCATATTTTGCTCTTTTTGTCTCAACTGCTTTAAAAACCGCATTTATAGAATTCATTGATAGATAATCACTCATAGCTCCAAATTTTGCTTCAGCAGCTTGATGGGTAAAACTTCCAATAGGTCCAAGATATGCAACACGCTCTGGTCTTTCAAGATTTCTTGCTACTGCAAAAATTTCTAAAAATATTGCATCTATCGCTGAATCATTTAGGGGTCCTCTATTTTCTTTTTTCAGTCTATTTAAAATCTCTTGTTCGCGCTCTGGCCTATATATTGGAGCGCCAGTTTTGTTTTTTAATTCTCCAACTTTTTTTACTATTTCCATTCTTTTATTTAATAACTCTAAAATTTCATCATCGATAGAGTCAATTTTTTTTCTTAATTCATTAAGATTCATATTACCCCCATCTTTTGGATATAACCAATACTTTTTACAGTCATATCTGGTTTTTCTTCTTTTTTTAAATATGGCAATATCTCTTTTTCATCTCTAAATTTGCCACTCAATACAAATACAGTCTTCATTCCAAGATTTTTAGCTTCTATCAAATCTCCTATAACATCATCACTTATAATTGTTATATCTTTAAAAGATATATCCTTTTTTATACTCTTTTTTAATTTATCTAAAGCTTTTTTAAAAAAAATATCACTAGGCTTCCCAATAACTTTATACTCTTTTTTAGTAGCAAATTTTAACATCTCTAAAATTGCACCAACACCTGGATATCTTTTTGAATTTTTAGCATATATGGCAGTTTTATGCATACCGTAAAGTTTTGCTCCATTTAATAAAAAATCTATTATTTGAGCAAATTCATCAAATTTATAATCATCTTTGATGCTAACTAATACAGCTTCTGGATTTTTAAAATCTTTTTTATATCCAAGAGTATCTACAATTTTTAAAAACTCTTCTGTTCCATAAACTGCTATATTTTTCTCTTTAATTATTTCATTTAAAATCATTAAAGGATCTATATAATTTTTTTCATTTAAATTAAATCCAATATTATTTAAATAGTTTATGAAATCTATTGAGTCTCTTTTTGTATTATTTGTTACAACAATATATGGAATTTTTCTACTATTTAAATCATTTATAAATTCAATAGCACCTGGTATTGGCTTTTTATCTTTATCATCTATCAATGTTCCTTGAACATCAATAAAATAGATCATATAAAATCAACCTCTTTTGCAATTAAATCCTCAAAGCTTTCTCTTTGTCTAATTATTCTATCATTTTTATTTTCTATTGCAACTTCAGCAACTCTTGGTCTTGAATTGTAGTTGCTAC
Organism: Nitrosophilus kaiyonis; assembly: GCF_027943725.1. Lineage (NCBI taxonomy): Bacteria > Pseudomonadati > Campylobacterota > Epsilonproteobacteria > Nautiliales > Nitratiruptoraceae > Nitrosophilus > Nitrosophilus kaiyonis. The sequence continues at coordinate 236,573 of NZ_AP025696.1, forward strand.
TCATAACAAATCCATATGCTCCTGCACTATATATAACAATTAAATCATTATGCTCTGTTTTTGGCAAAAGCCTATCTTTTGCAAAAAAATCTCCACTTTCGCAAACAGGGCCCACAACATCAGCTAAACTTTCATCACCTTTTTTGCCAACAACTTCAACCCTATGATACGCATTATATAAAGATGGCCTAAGAAGATCATTCATTCCACCATCAACTATTATAAATCTTTTTTTACCACTTATTTTTTCATATAAAACTTTTGTTAAGAAATAGCCAGCATTACCAACCAAAAATCTACCTGGTTCACAAACAACTGTTACATCAAGACCTTTTAGAGTAGAAAAAATTGCTTGAGCATAATCATAAGGTTTTATCGTTTTTTCATCTTTATATTTTATACCAAGACCACCACCAACATCAAAAAATTTTATATCTATTCCTATTTTTATAAGACTTTTTGTCAAATCAGCTACTATCTGACTTGCTTCTTTGATTGGCTCAAGTTCAGTTAGTTGGCTTCCTATATGAAAATGAATACCAACTGGCTCTAAAAAGGAACTTCTATGAGCTTTTAAATACATTCTTTTTGCAACATCAATTTCAACGCCAAACTTATTTTCATGAAGACCAGTTGAGATATAAGGATGAGTTTTTGGATCAATATTTGGATTTACTCTTATACTTATTCTTGCTTTCTTTCCAAGCTTTCTTGCAATCTCTTCTACACGAAGCATTTCTGCTTCACTTTCAAGATTAATAAATAAAATATCCAGCTTTAAAGCCTCTTCAATCTCACTATCTTTTTTACCTACCCCACTAAAAACTATTTTATATTTAGGGATACCAGCTAGAAGTGCCCTTTTTATTTCACCAATTGAAACACAATCTGCTCCACTGCCTAATGAGTTAAGTTTTTTTAAAACAGAAAGATTTGAATTTGCTTTAACTGCATAACATATTAAAGATTTTCTTGCTTTAAAAGCCTCTTTTAAATCTTTAAAATTGTTCTCTATCAAATCAAAATCATATACATATAATGGTGTATCATATTTTTTTGCTAAGTTTTTAAAATCTATCATAAAATTTCCTTATTTAGAGGTCCCTTTAATTAAATAAAAATATAGTGGTGGGCTATTTTACCAAAAAGTGGATTAATATTTTTTATAAAAAAGTAAAGATATGATAAAAAGAGTAGATATAGGAAGTAAAGTAGTAATTTCTGGAATCAAAACTCCTGTAAATGAGAGTCTAACAAGAGCATATAAAACTCCCCATATTGATAATGAAAAAATTATTGCACCAAAACTAAAAATTGTTATACTTGCAATTCTTTGTGTAATTGGTACAAAATAAAAAAGTATAACCATTAAAAAAGGAGCAAAAAAAGGATATATTATTTGAGAATAAAGAACAGCTTTTATTTTTTGTATATTAATATTTTGCTCTTTTAAAAGTTTTATAGCCAAAATTGCATCTATAATACTAAAACTTGTTTTTCCTTCATATACTCTATCTAAAATTTTTGGTTTAAATCCTTGTAAAATATCTATATTTTTGCTTTTTAAAATTTTTAATTTTGGATTTTTATTATCTATTTTTTTAACAATAGTTGCATTTTCTATTTTCCAGCTATTATTTTTAAAAAAAGCACTTTTTGCCCTGATTATCTCTTCTAATTTATGATCTTTCATAAGAAATATTTTAATATCTTTAGCCTCTTTTCTAAAAGGATATAGTTTTTTAAAATATATATAATAATTATTATATTTAAAAAATAGATTTTGTGTAGCACTAGTTAGAAATTTATGTTTTTTTATATTATCTGCATTTTCATTAGCATAAGAAAAAGATGTTGTATGTAATAAAATATAAAATAATGTTATTAAAAATGATAAAACAAATAGAGGTTTTATAACACTTTTTTTATCATAGCCAATTGAATAAATTGCTACAAGTTCATTGGATCTAATTAATGAAATCTTTGTAGAGATCATTGCAAAAACAATTGTAATAGGCAATAAAATATCTATAGCATAAAAACTTTTATACAAAATATATAAAATCTGTAAGTTTGCTGAGTTTGGTAAAGATTTTGCATTTTGCAAAAAATCTAAACCAACAAAAAAAATAATTAAAGCAGATAAAATAATAAAAAAATATTTAATATATAAAAAAGATAGATATCTATTTAACATTATTCCTCTTTAAAACTATTCCTTTTTGACTAAACCTGCTTCTAACTTTATCCAAATCCTCTTTCGTTAACTCAATAACAGCAAGAGAAGCTTTCTTTATAATATCATCTAAATATTTTTTTTCCTCTTCATTAAAATCATTCAATACAAAATTTACTACTTGTGATTTATCTTTTGGTCTACCTATCCCAATTCGTACTCTAATATAATCATTTCCTATATGATTATCTATAGATTTTAAGCCATTATGTCCGCCACTGCTTCCACCTTTTTTAAATCTAATAGCTCCAAAAGGAAGATCTAAATCATCATGTATTACAATTATATTACTATTTTTAATCTTATAAAAATTTTTTACAGCTTTAACACTTTCGCCTGAGAGATTCATAAAAGTTGAGGGTTTTAGAAGAAGGATATCTTTTAACTTATAAAGTTCGCCTTTAAAATCTTTTTTTGAAATTGGAATAGGATTTAGATGGTTGACCAGATAGTCAACCACCATAAATCCAATATTGTGTCTATTGTTTTTATATTTTGGCCCAGGATTTCCAAGACCTACAACTAAAAACATTATTTAGCTTTTACAACACCTACTACTGCAACTCTATCAGGTATCATATGAGTAACACCTTCTGGCAACTCAATATCTCTTATAAGTATTGCATCACCAACATCTAAGTCCGTAACATCAAGAGTTATTGAGTCTGGAATATTTTCAATTGCACCTTTTACTTTGATTCTTCTTTTTGAAACTACAAGCACACCTTTATTTTTCAAACCTTTAGGTGTACCAACAGTTTTTATTGGAACCATATAGTAAGTAACTACACCAGGTTGTGCAACCATTAAATCAACATGTAAAAGATCATATGTCACTGGATCTTTTTGATAATCTTGCACAACAACATTTAACTCTTTATCACCAACTTTTACAGGGAATGCCAATTTTTCTTTATTTCTCACAGCTCTTATAAAATCACCCTTTTTAAAAGCTGCATTGATATTTTCAAAGCCTTTCCCATAAATATTGGCAATTAGATAACCATCTCGGCGAAGCTTTTTTGACTCTTTTTTGCCGATACTCTCTCTAATTATGCCTTCTAACATTACTCTTCCTTTTATTTGAATTGGAGGCGTATTATACTAAAAAAAATTTTAAGTTAAATTAAATTTTCAAATCTATAACATCACTATCTGATTCTCCAACAAAATTATCTTTTGCGTTAACTGTTTTATCTGAAAAACCTTCAATTTTCAGTTTCATATCTGCTCTACTAGTTGCATTATTCATTGCCTCTTCTTCATCTATTAGACCTTTTTTATATAGATCTAATAATGCTTGATCAAATGTTTGCATACCATAAATTTTACCCTCTTCTATGGCATCTGTTATCTCTATTTCTCTACCCTCTTCTATCATTGTTTCGATTCTCTTTGTTTTAAACATCAATTCAACTGCTGCAATTCGACCTTCATCTTTTCTTTTAACAAGTCTTTGTGATACAACTGCCTCTAAAACTGAGGCTAAAACTATTCTAATTCTATTTTGTTCTTCAGAAGGAAACATACTTATAACCCTATTTATTGTTTCTTTAACATCCAATGTATGAAGGGTTGAAAAAACAAGATGCCCAGTTTCAGCTGCATGTAAAGCCATCTCAATAGTTTCAAGATCTCTCATCTCGCCAACAAGGATAATATCAGGGTCTTCCCTTAGAGCAGACCTAAGTGCTCTTGAAAAACTTATAGTGTCTTGTCCTAAACTTCTTTGATTAACTATACATTTTTTATCTTTATGTACAAATTCTACTGGATCTTCTATAGTAATTATATGTTCTCTTCTATTTTTATTTATCTCATCAATTATTGCTGCAAGAGTTGTAGATTTACCACTTCCTGTAACACCTGTTACTAAAACAAGCCCTCTTGGAATCTGAGTAAGCTTATGGATAGATGCTGGAAGCATAAGTTCATCAATTGATTTTATTTTCACAGGTATTGTACGAAATACAGCAGATACTCCATCCATTTGAAAAAATATATTTACCCTAAATCTTGTATTCTCATCATAAATATATACTAAATCCACATCTTTATATTCAACCAACTCTTTAAATCTGCTTCTAAGTAACTCTTTTGCAAGAATTAATGCCTCATCTTTTGAGATAACTTCGCCAGAAAAAGGTACTATATCGCCATTTATTCTAGCTCTAATAATTGAATTAGCTTTTATATGTAAATCACTTCCACCCATATATACAAGTTTTTTAAGATATTTTCTTATTTTATTTGTTGTCTCAAAAGTAAGTTCTTCAATAGAAAAATTTTCCATAATCTACTCCAATTCTTTCATAATCTCATCAAAGGCATCTTTAAACGCAACTAATCCATCTTTTAATAGTTCATCATAAACTTTTTGCATATCGATACCACTATTTTTGAGATTTTCAAAAAAATTATCAATCTCTTCTTCCATTATCGGAAGTTTTACATCTTTTTTACCATATTTTACAAAAGATTTTATAGTTTCAATTGGAGCAGTATTGATACTATTTGGAGCAATAAGTTCTGAAATATAATAATATGGAGGATAATCATCTCCTTTTACTCCAGTGCTAGCAAAAAGAGCTCTTACATTTGGAAGAGCTCTTTTTTGAATGATATTGTAAATTTTTGCTGCATTTAAAATACCAACTTTTCCTTTTTCAATTCCTTTTTCTTCCAAAATCTTGTCAAGTTTTCTATCAAATCTGCTTACAAATATACTCAAAACTATATTTGGATTTTCTTTTGAATTTTTTAGACCCTCTTCTATTGCATCTAAACATTTTTGAGCATATTTTGGATCAAATATTAAAGTGGCATTTATATTTATCCCATCTTTTACAAGCTCTTTTATAGCTTCGCAACCTTCATCTGTTGCTGGAACTTTGATCATTAGATTTTTTCTATCTATCTCATTCCATAATTTTTTTGCCTCTTTTATTGTCTTTTCTGTATCATTTGCAAAATGAGGATCTACTTCAATGCTCACAAATCCATCATCATTTTTTTTATATAAAGGCTCCAAAATATCTGCTGCTTTTTTTATATCATATATAGCTAAAGCTTCATATTTTTCTTTAGGAGTCTTATCACTTAATTTTTTTAATTGTTCTTTATAAGCTGAAGAATTTAATATAGCATTTTTAAAAATTGCTGGATTACTTGTAGCTCCATTAACAATATTTTTTTCTATTAATTCTTTAAACTCATTATCTAAAAAATCTCTCTCTATAAAATCTGCCCAAATTGAAAATCTTATATCTTTTAAATACATTTTACTCCTTTAATTTGATATTAGTCTTTAGTATTTAGTCGCTAGTCGTTAGACATTGAAAACTTCAAACTTAAATTAACATTGAATATTGGGAAATAGTTTTCCTTCTACTTCAAAATTAACCAAAAATCTTCACTCGCTTTGCCTACGCTCATTTACAGCTTCACAGCTTCGCTGCTTACCTGCTTTTTCCCAATAACTAATAACTAATATACCAATGACTAATGACTAATTCCATTTCCCTACTTTTCCGGGTTTTTGCATTGCAATTTCAAGTTCATCTAAAAATCTATTTCTATCTATTTCAATAGCACCCATTCTTTTTAGATGATCACTTGGTATTTGACAATCAATAAAATCAAATTCAAACTTTTTTGAAATCTCTACAAGTTTTACAAGAGCAACTTTGCTTGCATCACTCACTTTGCTAAACATGGATTCTCCAAAAAAAGCAGCCCCAAGACTAATTCCATAAAGCCCTCCAACTAACTCACTATCTTTATAAACTTCAATGGAGTGAGCAAAACCCATCTCATGAAGATTTACAAAAGCTTCAATGATTTCAGGTAATATCCATGTTCCTTCTTGATTTTTTCTTTTAATCTGAGAGCAGTTTTTAATAACCTCATAAAAATTCGTATCAACTTTTATTTCAAAAATATTTTTTTTGAGAGTTTTTTTAAGACTTCTTGATATTTTAAGACTATCTGGATATAAAACAAATCTTGGATCTGGAGACCACCATAGAATTGGATCGCCTTCACTATACCAAGGAAAAATTCCTTTTTTATATGCACTTAGTAATCTATTGGGGCTTAAATCTCCTCCAAAGGCTACAAGGCCTTCTTTGGAGGAGTATCTTGGATCGGGGAAAATATAGGAGTATTTATCAATTTTTGATATTATCAATTCTCTCATTTGATTTTAAATTCAAGTTTTTCTTTTTTTGTATCTATAGTAACTTCTCCGCCATGTTTTAATTTACCAAATAGTATCTCATTTGTCAGCGGAGTTTTTATCTCATCACTTATTAGTCTTGCAAGAGGTCTTGCACCAAGCTCTTCGCTATATCCTTTTTGAGCAAGATATTTTTTTGCTCTTTTTGTCAATTTTATAACTATATTTTTTGATTCAAGCTGCTCATTTAGCTCATTTATAAATTTATCAACTATTCCTTCAACAATATCCAAGCTCAATGGCTTAAATCTAATTATTGCATCAAGTCTATTTCTAAATTCAGGTGTAAAAAACTGTTTCAAAGCCTCATCAAATTTGCTTACAGACTCTTTTTTAAATCCCATAACATTTGCTTCAGTTGCACCAACATTTGATGTCATTATAAGAATTACATGTTTAAAATCTGCAACATTTCCATAATTATCAGTAAGTGTTGCATTATCCATTACCTGCAACAAAATATTTATAAGATCTGGATGAGCTTTTTCAATCTCATCTAAAAGCAATACTGTATGAGGATGCTTTCTAATTGTTTCAGTTAATAATCCACCTTCTTCATAGCCCACATATCCAGGAGGCGCACCTATTAGTCTTGATACAGCATGTTTTTCCATATATTCACTCATATCAAATCTTTCAAAATGAACACCAAGTGTTCTTGCCAACTCACGTGCTAATTCAGTTTTTCCAACACCAGTTGGTCCAACAAATAAAAATGAACCAATTGGTTTATTTGGAGGATTTAGTCCAGCTCTACTTCTTTTTATAGCCATTGATATTCTATCAATTGCCTCTTTTTGTCCAAGAACACCTTTTTGTAATCTTTCTTCAAGATTTTCCAAAATTTCAATATCATCTTTTGTAACTCTAGCTGGTGGAAGATTTAGCATTCTCGCTATTACATCTTCAATATCATTTGAAGTTACAACACTTCTTTTTTTCTTTCTTAGATGAAAACTCGCTCCCACCTCATCTATAAGATCTATTGCTTTATCAGGTAGCTGTCTATCATTGATATATTTATCTGACAGTTCAACTGCGCTTCTCAAAGCATTTATCGTATATCTCACATTATGATGTTTTTCATATTTTTCTTTTAAACCTTTTAATATTTTAAAACTTGTCTCAAGGTCTGGCTCTTTCACATCAACTTTTGCAAATCTTCGGCTCAAAGCTCTATCTTTTTCCAAAAAGTTTCTAAATTCAGAGTATGTAGTTGCACCAATACATTTTATCGCTCCGCTTGCCAGAGCTGGTTTTAACAGGTTTGATGCATCCATACTTCCACCTTGAGTTGCACCTGCTCCCACAAGAGTATGAATCTCGTCAATAAAAACAATCGAGTTTTTTTTCTGCTTTAACTCCTCTAAAACACCTTTCAATCTTTTCTCAAAATCACCTCTATATTTTGTTCCTGCAAGAAGTGAGCCCATATCAAGAGAGTAAAGTGTTGCTCCTCTTAAAACATCTGGTATCTCATTATTTGCAATTTTTATAGCTATCCCCTCTGCAATTGCTGTTTTTCCAACTCCTGGCTCACCCACTAAAAGAGGATTGTTTTTCTTTCTTCTACATAAAATTTGCAATACTCTTTCAATCTCTTTATCTCTTCCAATAACTGGATCAATTTTTCCTTTTTTTGCTTCTTTTACAAGGTTTTGTGTAAATTTTCCAAGATATGTTTCTTCTTCCTCTTCCTCTTGTTCAACAACTTCACCCTCATGTACAGGATGAGAAATAGCTTCTAAAATATCAACTTTTTTAATACCTTGCTCTTTTAAAAGATATACACTATATGAGTGCTCCTCATCAAAAATAGCTGCTAACAGATCACCAACTGTTGCCTCTTTCTTTTCTGCACTTTGAATGTGTCTAATCATATTTTCTATAACACGTGATAGAGCAACTGTCTCAAATGGCTCTCTAACAACATCGGCTGGCAAAGGCTTAAGTGTATTTTTTAAATGCTCTTCTAATTTTTCTTTTAAAATTTCAATATTTGCACCAACATTTTTCAATATTCTTTGCCCCTCTTTATTTGAGAGAAGTGCTAAAAAGATATGTTCAACAGTTAAATATTCATGTCTGTTTTGTTTAGCAAGTTTTACTGCTTCTTTAAAAATTGTGTTTAATTCATTACTTATCATCATAATTCCTCCATTATTGCCTTTAACGGAAAATCGTTTGCACGGGCTCGTCTATGAACCTCATCAATCTTTGTTTCCGCTATTTCATATGTATATACTCCGCAAAGACCTTTGCCGTTTTTATGAACAAGTAACATAATCTGTACAGCTTCTTCATAACTTTTATGAAAAATATCGCATAAAATCTCTACTACAAAATCCATAGTTGTATAATCATCATTTAATAAAAATACTTTATAGAGTTTTGGCTCCTTTGTTTTTGTTATCTCTTTTGTTTGTGTATCTTTTTTTACTGCCAATTTTAACCTCTATACTCAATATTTATTATTTTATAATAGCATACTTTAAAACTATTTGCCACCTATTTTGTTAAAATTCCATAAAAAGGCAAAGGTCTAATATGAGCAAAAGAGTTTTTATTACAGCTACAAACACCGGCATTGGTAAAACATTTACCACATTATCTCTTTTACAAGAGTGTGAAACTTTAGGTATCAAAGCCGGAGTTTTTAAGCCAATCGAAACGGGAGTAGCGCAAATTTGTAATGATGGTACCAAACTTTTAGAAAAATGTCAAGAGTTTAATAATAATTTTAGGAAATTTATGGTAGGGGACATAGTTCCATATAGATTTACTCTTCCAGCAGCCCCATATGTGGCTAAAAAAGATATCAAAATTGACATAGATTTTTTACTTGAAAAAATAGACATTTTAGAAAAAGAGTGCGATGTTTTATTTATTGAAGGCGCTGGTGGATTAATGGTACCTGTAGAAAAAGATATTTTTATGATTGATTTAATAAAAATATTTGATTCAACTACTCTTTTGGTAACTCCAAGCCGTCTTGGCTGTATTAATGATACTTTATTATCTATAGAGGCATTAAAAAGAAGGGATATCAATTTTGAATGGTGTGTAAATTTATATGAAGATAAAGATAGTTTTTATGAAGTTACTTTCCCTTTTTATAAAGACTATTTTGAAGAAATTTTAATATTGCAAAATGATAGAAAAAAGATATTGGAGAGATTGTTGAGTAGTTAAAATAGTTGAGTGGTTAAAATAGTTGAGTAGTTAAACTACTCAACTACTCAATTAATATTCAATAGTTACTCTTACTTTTATCTCTTTTAGCGGAGTTGAGCTATATTTTACTATCTCTTGTCCATTAAATGTTGCATAATTTTTATATTCAATTATTCTCTCTTTGCTCTCTTGATATCTTGTTCTACATCTTTTAACTATCTGATAGCCTGGTCTTGCCTGTCTTTCAGCCAAAGATTTCCCAACAATTGTTCCAACAATAGCACCACCTATAGTTGCAGCAGTTTTTCCACTTCCTTTTCCTATCTGATGACCTAAAATCCCTCCAGCAACGCCACCTATTAATGCTCCAACTGTTCCCTCATTGCCACTTTCAGATACAGGAACTTCTTCTTCCCAGCACTCTTGATAAGGAACTCTTTTTGTTATGATTCTATATATTTTTTCACTTTTATATACAGGGAGATATTCAGTATATGAAAATATTTCAGCAAAACTAGATACTGCAAATATCATCATAACCATTAAAGCAAACTTTTTCATTTGAGCTCCTTTTGGTAAACTATATTTAACATATTTTATTATAAAATATTGCAATTTCCAAACAGGAGTAATTTTTGGCAAAACATCTTTTACAAACGGGAGATCTAACAAAAGAAGAGATTGAAGAGATATTTGATGATGCAAAAGATTTTCTTATTAAAAAACCAAAAAGCTTATTAAAAAACAAGCTTATAATTACTATATTTTTTGAAAGCTCTACAAGAACAAGAAGCTCTTTTGAAGTGGCAGCAAAAAGGCTTGGAGCTGAAGTTGTAAGTTTGGATGTATCAAGAAGCTCTACAAAAAAAGGAGAAACTTTATATGATACTGCAGCAAATCTTGATGCAATGGGACCAAATGCAATAGTTGTGAGACATGCTCATGCTGGAGTTCCAAATATTTTGGCAAAGTATGTAAACTGTTCTTTGATTAATGGCGGTGATGGAGCTCATGCTCATCCAACTCAGGCTCTTTTAGATCTTTTTACAATAAAAAAATATTTAGGCGATGTAAAAAACAGAAAAATAGCTATAGTTGGAGATATTAAAAATTCTCGAGTTGCAAACTCTAATATATCTTTACTTAAAAGATTTGGTATGGATATAACACTGGTAGCACCGCCTCATTTTCTGCCAAAAAGAGATGATGTAAAGATGAGCTACTCTTTAAAAAAAATTATAGATGAAGTGGATGTGATTATGAGTCTTAGAACTCAAACAGAAAGACATAAACTCCCTTTTTATGCAAGTTTGAAAGATTATGCAAGCGATTTTTGTATAACAAAAGATTTAATAAAAGATAAAGATATTATTATCCTTCATCCTGGACCTGTTCACAGAAACATTGATATTAGCGATGAGGTTTTGGCTGATCCTAGATGCAAAGTATTAGAACAGGTAAAAAATGGTGTTGCAGTTAGAATGGCAGTTTTGAAAAAGCTAATAATGGAAAATGGATAAGATCTCTTTTTTAGCTTCAAAAAAGATACCTTTTTTATTTGTTATTGATTTTGAAGGTAAAAATATTTTTGCTGAAGAGATAGACTCTTTAAAAGATATCTATTTTCAAATAGAAGATATTAAAAATTTCTCATCAAAAAATATTAAAACAAAACCAAAAATTTTAAAAAAAGAGTCAATAGATTGTGAAAAATATAAAAAAGCTTTTTTCAAAGTTCAAGAAGAGATAAAAAAGGGAAATACATATCTATTAAATCTCACCTTTCCAACAAAAATTAAGATAAATGCAGATCTTTTAGATATATTTTATGCTTCAAAAGCAAGATTTAAATTATATTTTAAAGATAGATTTGTCTGCTTCTCTCCAGAGAGATTTATAAAAATAGAAAATAACAAAATTTATACATATCCTATGAAAGGAACAATAGATGCAAAACTACCAAATGCCAAAAAAAAGATTTTAAACAATGAAAAAGAGATGGCAGAGCATATAATGGTTGTAGATCTGCTTAGAAATGATCTATCTATGGTTTCAAAAAATGTAAAAGTTAAAAGATTTAGATATATTGAAAAGATAAAAGCTGGTGAAAAAGAGCTTTTACAAGTTAGTAGTGAAATAGAAGGAGAGCTTCAAAAAAACTGGAGAGAAAATCTTGGGAGTTTACTTAAAAAACTACTGCCTGCTGGAAGTATCAGCGGAACACCAAAAAGAAAAACAGTAGAAATTATAAAAGAGGTTGAAGGATATAAAAGAGGCTTTTTTACAGGAGTTTTTGGCATATATGATGGAGAAAATCTTGATAGTGCTGTTATGATAAGATATATTGAAAAAGATAAAGCTGGATACATTTATAAGAGCGGAGGCGGGATAACAATAGATAGCAATTTAATAGATGAATATAAAGAGATGATAGATAAGGTTTATATACCGATTTAACCGGCAAAAGCCGATTAAAATCTTATAGGATATCTCACTTCAAATACAAAATCTGGTGCATCCGAAGTTAGACCCATTCCAAGATTGAAGTTTAATGAACTATTTTCAGATAGTGCCCAACCAGCTGTTAATTTAAATATACCAGAATTTAAGTTTGTATTTGTAACTTTCTTTTTCCCCTCTTCAGCAGTCCAAATATAAGTTGACATTGTCAAATCATCTTGAAATTGAAAGCCAAGAGAAAAATTGTAAGAAACCGCATAAGAAAATCCCATAACTATAGAGATGGTATCGCCAGCATCAACTTTTTCTAACCCATGTTTTTTAGGTGGGGTAGAAGCATTTTTATCATCATCTATATAATATGTTTTATCAACATTCTCTTTTATATTATATGCATAAGAAATACCACCAAAAACAACAACTGGATCTATTGTTTTTGCAAGATTTACACCAAACTTGACTGCATAATAACCGCTTCCTAAAGGGAGATCTTGCATCTCACCATTTTCATCAACATCGATATCAAATGGGCTTTTTCCATTTTTAAATTTAAAACTCAAATTTGTAATAACTGCAGGTCTAGTATCTGTTTCTCTTATTGGCTGATAACTAAGTCCTACACTAATATCACCCAGACCAAATTGATCTTGTGTTTTTTCCTCTTCTTCATTACCAGAACCTGTTGTACCAATTTTTGAATATCTATCATGTCTATATATTATAGGTACAGATATCTCACCTTGAAGATTATCCAAAAATCCATATCTTAGTGTCATAGTGTCACTAAAAATGTGTCTTCTAATATTTTCTACACCAAATTCACCAACTGTTAAAAATACTGGATCAAGTATTGCAAAACTTGCTAGAAAAATCTGATTTGCAGAGTTATATGTCCAAGAGAAGTTATTTTCAAACTCTTTTTGACCCTTTTTTAATAGTATATAGTCTCTTTCAAACTGGCTTAAAACCTCTTTTGGCTGAGACTCTTTTTTTAATGCCTCTTTTAGCTCTTTTTTAGTTGGTTCCGAAGCAAATAAAGAACTAGTGAGCAATAAAGATGAAACTAATATAACTGCAAACTTTTTTATCCCCATATAATCTCCCTTAATTAAGATTTTACATATTTTAACCTAAATAAAATTTTTTAATTCTTAAATTAAAACTCTTTAGGGGACCTAAACATTTGAATCTGCTGATTTAATAGTAAACTTCTTAATTTTTCTGAATTGACCATTATTTCATCTTCTTTACTTATTTTAAGTTTATTATCTATTTTTTTACTTTTTGGTTCTATTATAAGTGCAATATTTCTAAACCATATTTTTTTAAATTCACTTATTGATACTATAGTATTTCCTAAAGCTGGATCAGCTAAAAAAACTCTACCTTTATATACTCCTCTAAAGACAACAAAATGTTTATATTTCCCAAGTACTATTGCTACTATAGCTGGTTTTCCAAGTTCAACAAGGCCCTCAATATCTGTTTTATATCCTAAAACTTTATAACCTTTCGCATTAGCAAATTTTTTAATATCTAAAAGAGAAAATCCTCTATTTTTTATAATATTTCTCTTATTTCCATATTTAAACAATCCTTCAACTGCTTCTTTTTCACTTATTGGATCATTTAGGTAAAAATTAAAAAGTGTAGCGCAAGTGGCAGAACCGCAGCTAAAATCAAATTTCTGTTTTATAACATTTTTTGATTTTATCTCATCTTGAGATTTAACTTTTGGCCTTATCATTATTGAGCCAAAACCTGTATTTATGTAAACTGGTACTGTTGCATGTTTAAGTTTTTTATTTTCTGCATTTCCTATGTTTATAATGAAAAAGAGTATTATAATAGCCTTTAAAAATTCTCTCATAATGGCCACCTTTTATTTTTTTATATTATATACATAAAAAATGCAGAAATATTGCAGAAGATAGGACTTCTGCTTTATCATTTAACTGCAGCATTTAGTATATTATTTACATTTATGCCGCCACCTAAATGTGAATTTAATACTATAACTATATTTATAGGAACATTCACTGCAGAATTGACAGCATTTACTGGTACAAATGCATTTTGTTGTGCATTCCCGCTTATCATTAGCGAATCTAGCATATTAAAATGTCTTGCATTTATCTGTACAAAATCTGTACTTACTCCACCATTACTACTTGGCAAAGAAGCACTATTTATAGCACTATCTATTGTTTGAAAATTCATAACAAAACCTTGAGCTGAAATACTCTCTAGCTCATTATCATTTGCCAACTCTATACTGCCAGCATTTGCACCTATTATACATATTGCTGCAGTTATTATGGAGGCTATTAGCTTTCTCATGTCATACCTTTATTTTTTTGAAGATTTAACAACATCTCCACAAACTTGATATAAAATCACACCTTTTTCATAATTGCCCCATTTAAATCTAATATTTATATATCCGTCAGCTTTTTTAGAATAAACTTTTCTAACTTTTTGAATAGAAGCAGTTAAGGCTCTGTTTAAAACTTTCATAACATCTTTTTTATTTTTGATTTTGATCAAATATCCATAACATATATTATCTATTACTTTATAGGATGTAAATCCACCATTACCAAATGAAACAGCAAAATATTTAGTAGATGCATTAATACTACCTGTTAAAATAGCTAAAAATAAAATTAGTTTTAGAAATCTGAGCATATTTATCTCCTTATAAAGCCAAGGGGAGTCCCCTTAGCTATTAATAGTTAACTGCAGTTTGGATATTTGTTTGAGTCAATGTTCCGCTATATCCATTTACTAATCCCATAACATTTTGACCAACATTAACTGCAGATCCAGCCGCATTTGTTAGAGCCATTCCCATTGCATTTGCTTGTGCATTATCATTTAGTTGAACAGAACCATTATTTGCATGAACTTCGCCATAATTTAGATCAAACAAGATATCTGTATCAACATTTATCTCAAGTCCAAGTTGTCCATTTATGCTTCCATCTTCTGCATATTGATTATTTACTTGAGTAACATCACCACCACTGCTATCGATAATGCCTGCAACATTTTGTCCAACGTTAACTGCACTTGAAGCACTGTTTGTTACAGCCATTCCTCTAACAAACATTTGTGCAGCATCATTTAATTGAACAGATCCGTTATTCATATTTTGTCTATCAATATCAATGCTTATACCTGGGTCATCAACATCAAGGTCAACTTGTAATCCACCTTGACCGTTAACTCCATAATTTACAGCTTCTTGATGATTTTTTTGAGTTATATCATTTGGAATAGCTTGAGTTGTAGAATCAACTACTCCAACAACATTTTGTCCAACATTTGCCGCACTGCTTGCTGCATTTGTTATTGCCATTCCAGCTGCATTAAATTGAGCATTATCATTTAATTGAGTAGAACCATTATTGATATTTTGTCTATCTAAATCAACATTGAAAGCATATACTTGTACATCAACATCGCCTTGAGCAGCTAATTGAGCATTAATTCCATTGTTTTCAGCATATTGTCTGTTTCTTTGTTCTATATCATCTACGCTGCTATCAACAACACCAAGAACATTTTGACCAACATTAGCAGCACTTGAAGCGCTATTTGTAAGAGCCATTCCTCTTGCAAATGCTTGTGCATTGTCATTTAATTGAACTGATCCATTATTTATATTTTGTCTATCAAAATCATAACTTCCCCACCACCATGTATCTATATTTACATCTACATCAGCTTGAAGAGCAAGTTGACCATTTACTCCATCTTGAACAGCAGTTTGAGAATTTACTTGTGTTACATCATGAGTATCCATAACATCAGTGCTATTAACTAATCCAGCAACATTTTGTCCAACATTTGCCGCACTGCTTGCTGCATTTGTTACAGCCATTCCAGCAACACTCTCTTGTGCATTGTCATTTAACTGAGCTGATCCGTTATTGATATTTTGTACATCAGCTAAAATACCAAACCATAAGCTGTAATCAACATCAAGCTGTCCAGCTAATTGACCGCTTGCCTCAGAATTTTCAGCATTTTGTCTGTTAGTCTGGCTTATTTCACCCCAACTAAAAGTATCTGTAACACCTGCAACATTTTGTCCAACGTTAACTGCACTTGAAGCACTGTTTGTTACAGCCATTCCAGCTGCACCAATTTGAGCATTATCGTTTAATTGAACTGAGTCATTATTTATATTTTGTTCACTTCCACCAGCTACTTGAGCAGCAACTTGAAAACCTTGAGCACTAACTCCACCTAATGCATCATCGCTTAATACTTCCGCCATTACCATTGGTGAAGATACCATTCCAGCTAATAATGCAGCCGCTAAAATCTTTCTTCCTCTCATCTCATCCTCCTTCTGTTTTTTAGGTCTTTCAACCCTCACATTGAAATTATTGCAAAGAAGATTGCAGATAAATTGCAGTTTATAAATTAATTTAAATAATGGAAGTAAGAATAGAAATAAGTATTTTGATATTAAATTTTAAGAATTTTAAAATGAAGTTAAATGAAGATATAAAGCAGAAGATAGGACTTCTGCTTTATTATTTAACTGCAGCATTTAGTATATTGTTTACATTTATGCCGCCACCTAAATGTGAATTTAATACTATAACTATATTTATAGGAACATTCACTGCAGAATTGACAGCATTTACTGGTACAAATGCATTTTGTTGTGCATTCCCGCTTATCATTAGCGAATCTAGCATATTAAAATGTCTTGCATTTATCTGTACAAAATCTGTACTTACTCCACCATTACTACTTGGCAAAGAAGCACTATTTATAGCACTATCTATTGTTTGAAAATTCATAACAAAACCTTGAGCTGAAACACTCTCTAGCTCATTATCATTTGCCAATTCTATACTGCCAGCATTTGCACCTATTATACATATTGCTGCAGTTATTATGGAGGCTATTAGCTTTCTCATGTTTTCCCTCCTTTGAGCCAAGGGGAGTCCCCTTAGCTATTAATAGTTAACTGCAGTTTGGATATTTGTTTGAGTCAATGTTCCGCTATATCCATTTACTAATCCCATAACATTTTGACCAACATTAACTGCAGATCCAGCCGCATTTGTTAGAGCCATTCCCATTGCATTTGCTTGTGCATTATCATTTAGTTGAACAGAACCATTATTTGCATGAACTTCGCCATAATTTAGATCAAACAAGATATCTGTATCAACATTTATCTCAAGTCCAAGTTGTCCATTTATGCTTCCATCTTCTGCATATTGATTATTTACTTGAGTAACATCACCACCACTGCTATCGATAATGCCTGCAACATTTTGTCCAACGTTAACTGCACTTGAAGCACTGTTTGTTACAGCCATTCCTCTAACAAACATTTGTGCAGCATCATTTAATTGAACAGATCCGTTATTCATATTTTGTCTATCAATATCAATGCTTATACCTGGGTCATCAACATCAAGGTCAACTTGTAATCCACCTTGACCGTTAACTCCATAATTTACAGCTTCTTGATGATTTTTTTGAGTTATATCATTTGGAATAGCTTGAGTTGTAGAATCAACTACTCCAACAACATTTTGTCCAACATTTGCCGCACTGCTTGCTGCATTTGTTATTGCCATTCCAGCTGCATTAAATTGAGCATTATCATTTAATTGAGTAGAACCATTATTGATATTTTGTCTATCTAAATCAACATTGAAAGCATATACTTGTACATCAACATCGCCTTGAGCAGCTAATTGAGCATTAATTCCATTGTTTTCAGCATATTGTCTGTTTCTTTGTTCTATATCATCTACGCTGCTATCAACAACACCAAGAACATTTTGACCAACATTAGCAGCACTTGAAGCGCTATTTGTAAGAGCCATTCCTCTTGCAAATGCTTGTGCATTGTCATTTAATTGAACTGATCCATTATTTATATTTTGTCTATCAAAATCATAACTTCCCCACCACCATGTATCTATATTTACATCTACATCAGCTTGAAGAGCAAGTTGACCATTTACTCCATCTTGAACAGCAGTTTGAGAATTTACTTGTGTTACATCATGAGTATCCATAACATCAGTGCTATTAACTAATCCAGCAACATTTTGTCCAACATTTGCCGCACTGCTTGCTGCATTTGTTACAGCCATTCCAGCAACACTCTCTTGTGCATTGTCATTTAACTGAGCTGATCCGTTATTGATATTTTGTACATCAGCTAAAATACCAAACCATAAGCTGTAATCAACATCAAGCTGTCCAGCTAATTGACCGCTTGCCTCAGAATTTTCAGCATTTTGTCTGTTAGTCTGGCTTATTTCACCCCAACTAAAAGTATCTGTAACACCTGCAACATTTTGTCCAACGTTAACTGCACTTGAAGCACTGTTTGTTACAGCCATTCCAGCTGCACCAATTTGAGCATTATCGTTTAATTGAACTGAGTCATTATTTATATTTTGTTCACTTCCACCAGCTACTTGAGCAGCAACTTGAAAACCTTGAGCACTAACTCCACCTAATGCATCATCGCTTAATACTTCCGCCATTACCATTGGTGAAGATACCATTCCAGCTAATAATGCAGCCGCTAAAATCTTTCTTCCTCTCATCTCATCCTCCTTCTGTTTTTTAGGTCTTTCAACCCTCACATTGAAATTATTGCAAAGAAGATTGCAGATAAATTGCAGAAATATATATTTTTCAAATTAATTTTTAAAAATTATTTTTTTTGTAAAAAATATATTATTTATTTTAATGTATATACAAAATTTTCTGCAATTTATCTGCAATCTTTTTATTTACAATTAAATATACGATTAAAGGAGCGGTTATGGAACAATTTGCCCATTTCACAAACTCTTCTATAACAAACAGCCAAAATCTTGGCAATTCTCTTCTGGATGAAATCCGATACTTCTTTCAAAGGCTCTCTTTTAAAAGACCTCCTGATTCTTTTACAAAAAATGGGCAAATGACAAAGAAAAAAACCGCTCCTATTTCTAAAAATGAACTTTTGAATAGTGAAGTTTTTATGGAGATATTTGATTTTTGTAATGAGCTTATTTATATAAAAGATTTAAATTTTAGATATATATGGTTCAATAATAAATTTAAAAAAATTTTTTTAGAAAAAGTATCAGATATTAAAAAAATAGATGATTTTGATATTTTTGATTATGATTTTGCATACAAATTAAAAAAAACTGAAAGATATGTTGTTTTAAATAAAACACCTGCATTATTTGATTATAACTATTTAGATAAATTTTATCATATAAAAATTGTTCCTATAAAAAAAGATAATATTCTTATAGGTATTGCTGGAATCATCGAAGATAGAACAGAATTTAAAAGAAAAGTAGATGATTTGTTAGAATTAAATGAATACCTAAAAAAAAGATGTACAATTTTTGAAAACTTATCAATGATAGACCCATTAACTCAAGTATATAACAAAAGAAAATTCAATAACATATTAGAAAAAGAGATAGAAAGAGCAAAAAGATATAATGAACCTTTATCTTTAATCTTATTCGATATAGATAATTTTAAAAATATAAACGATAAATATGGGCATTTAACAGGAGATATTGTATTAAAATCAATAATTGATTCGGTAAAGTCTAATATTAGAAAAATTGATATCCTATCTAGAATCGGTGGTGATGAATTTGCAATAATTGTTCCAAATACAAATATTGAAAATTCAATCAATCTTGCAAGAAAATTAAATAGTGATATTGAAAAAATAAAAATTAAAAATATAAAAGAGAAAATTAGCTGTAGTTTTGGGGTGGCTGAGTATAAAAAAAATGAAAATTTTACAGATTTTTTTAAAAGAGCTGATAATGCTTTATATAAATCAAAAAAAGAGGGAAAAAATAGGATATCATTTATAAAATAAAAATTAGAGGATAAAATGAAATATTTTAATGAGGAAAAACTTCCTCTTTTAAATTTTATAAGTAATATATTTATTATATTTTTATTAATGATATCCATAGGATATATTTTAATAATAAAAGAGTATAACGATTTTAAAATCAAATCGAAAAATATAGAAAATGAATTTAAAGAAGAGTATAGAAAAAGATTAAAAACAGAAGTTGATAGGGTTGTTGACTATATAAACTACTATAAATCTCAAACTGAATATAGACTAAAAAATGAGATAAAAAATAGAGTTTATCAAGCCAATGATATTGCCACATATATATACAACAAATATAAAAATTTAGAAGATTCAAAAAAAATAAAATCAAGAATAAAAGATGCATTACTTCCTATTAGATGGCGAAATGGTTATAGTTACTTATGGATAGTTGATACAAATGGAACTGCTGTACTTTTTCCAATTAATCCAAATATTGAAAATCAAAATATTATTGATTATAAAGATGCAAATGGAAGATATATATTAAAAGAGGCAAAAAATATTGTTTTAAATCAAAATGAAGGATATATAACAAAAATATTTGTTACTCCTCCAAATAAAAAAGAGCTTTTTGAGCAAATAGCCTTTGTAAAACTTTTTAAACCTTTCAATTGGATAATAGGAACTGGCGAAACCTTAAATGATATAGAAAAAGATATAAAACAAGAGATTTTAAAAAGAGTTTATTATATGAGATTTAACAAAGAGGGTTATTTTGGTGTAATAGATTTTGAAGGAAATATTTTATGTCATCCTTTTATAAAAAGAGGTACAAATATATTAAAAACAGACAATAAAAAGTATAAAAAAATTGGTGAAAAACTTATAGAAATAGGCAAACAAGGTGGTTTTTTGACATATGACTTCAGAAAATTAACATCAAACAAAATTGCAAAAAAACTTACATACACAAAATCTATAAAAGATTGGGGATGGATAGTTTATGCAGGAATTTATCTGGATGATTTGCAAAAAAAGATTTTGGATAAACAAAAAGAACTTGAAAAAGAGTTAAATGAGAAAATAAAAATACTTCTTTTTATATTTGGATCCTTTTCTTTACTTGCTCTTTTATTATCATTAGCTTTTTCTAATAAACTTAATGCAATTTTTGAAAATTATAGAAAAAAGATAGAGTATAGAACAAAAAGACTTGAAAAATTGAATGAAGAGTTAAAAGAGAAAGAGAAGCAAGCACAAGCTGCAAGTAAAGCAAAAACTATATTTATTTCAAATATATCCCATGATATAAGAACACCTTTAAATGCTATACTTGGTTATGCACAAATTCTTAATAAAGATGTAAATTTAGATGAGATTCAAAAAGAGAAAATAAATAAAATATTAAAACATGGAAACTATCTGCTTGAACTTTTAGATGATATTATAGAAATATCAAAAATAGAAACTGGGAAAATTGGTATAAATGAAGAAAATTTTGATCTTAAAAAATTTTTAGAAAATATTAAGGAAATGTATGAGGATAAAGCAAAATCAAAAGGACTTAAATGGGACGTAATAGGAATACCCAAAAAAGAGACTTTTGTTAAAGGTGATAAGAAAAAACTTTTTAGAGTTTTGATAAATCTTTTAAGTAATGCTTTTAAATATACAGATTCTGGAGAGATAAAATTAATAATCACTCCTAAAGAAAATAATGTGTATGAGTTTTCTATAATTGATACAGGTATTGGTATAGAAAAAGAGGAACAAAAAAACATATTTGAAATATTTACACAAGCAAAATCTGGGCAAGAAAGAGGAGGTAAAGGTCTTGGTTTATCAATAGCATACAAATATATAAAATTAATGGGTGGGGAGTTAAAACTTGAATCTGAGCCAAGAAAAGGAAGCAAATTCTATTTTGAAATAAAACTAAAACCATCAATAGAAAAAAAACAAGAAATTAAAAAGAGTGAAGAAAATTATAAAAAACAAAATATTGAAAATATTTCAAATAAATTTACCATAGAAAAAAAATTAAAAGAAAAAATTATAAATTTAGCAAAAATGGGAAATATAACAAATCTTAAAAAAGAGATAACCAATATAGAAAATCAAAATTTAAAAAATAGGCTTTTTGAATATATTAATAGCTTTGATTTAGAAAATTTGATACTTTTTTTAAATAGCATAAAGGAGAAATGATGCTGATTTTAGAAAAAGAAAAAAGTATTTTTACTAAATTAAAAGATATTTTGGAAATAGAAAATTATAAATTTTATAGATATAAAATCCCTTTTTGTTTATTGATAATTGAGTGTAGAGAAAAAAACTGCTTACATTTAATAAAAGCTCATATTAGAAAAACAGACACTTCTATAAAACTAAACAAAAATCTTTATGGAATTATATTTAGATATATAGATATTAAAAATGGTGGCCATAAAGCAGCTGAAAATCTTATCCATTACCTTGAAAAAAATATAACTACAACTGTTTATGGAGGATTATCTTGCAGTGATGAAAATATGGGGAATATAATAAATAGAGCATTATTTGCATTAAAAAAAGCAAAAAATAAAAATTTTTCAAATATAGAAGATGATTATCTTTTTTAACTTATTTTATAATATATCCTACTCCTCTGACATTTTGGATAATTTTATTACCTATTTTTTTTCTAATATCTCTAATATGGCTCGAGATGGTTTTATAATCAATTAATTCATCTCCATATACAAAGTCAGCAATTGTGTCAAAAGTTACAACATTTCCTCTATTTTTTAAAAGAATATATAAAATATCATTCTGTTTTTTTGAAAGAATAACTGGTTCTTTATTTTTAAAAAGAGTTCTTGAATCAAAATTGTATTCACACTCTTCATCTATTTTAATGTTATCTTCTTTATGAAATTTTGATAAAATATTTTCCATTCTAAGTTCTAACTCGGCAAGCTCAAAGGGCTTTTTGATATAATCACTTGCCCCCATTTTAAAAGCTTTTTTTATATTTTCAATATCTGAATAAGCACTTATAAAAATAACAGGGGTATTTATATGTTTGCTTTTTATATACTCTAAAATCTCATAACCATTATAATTTGGCACATTTATATCCAATATAAAAAAATCATAATCATAAAGATTTGCGTTATCTAAAAGCTCTTCTCCATCAGCAAAAGCATCAACTTTATAACCTTTTAATTCAAAATATTTTTTTATATGTTTTCTTAAAAGATGGTCATCTTCTAACAAAAGTATTCTCATTCAGTTTCTCTTTTAAAACAGTATTCAAAAGTAGTTAAACCATTTTGAGAATCTACATCAACTAATACATCATTTTTTTTACATATCATTCTAACTATGTCTAAACCTAAACCTAATCCAATCTCATTATCATCTTCTCTATATAGCATATTAAATATTTTATCAAGATTTTTTATAGTTTTTCCTTTATCAGTTACAGATATGCATACCCTATCATCTTTATCAAAAAGCTCTATATCTATAGTACTTTTTTCATCACCATATTTTAATGCGTTAGAGATTGTATTATCTAAGATTCTTTGTAATTCGGTAGGATTTATATAAATAACTGGATTTTTAGAATTATATTTTGTTTTAAAATTCATCTCTTTTGTTTTAGCAATAACATTAAAATATTTAATTCTATTTTCTATCATATTTTTTATATTTACAGGCTCTGGTTCAAAACTATATATCTCTTTTTTTAATGAATAGTATATATCTTCATAAACTGTATGCAATGAGCGAGATGCAGCTTTAATACTTTGTAGATATTCTGTATCGCCATATTCTAAAATCTGCATTTCAACTGCAGTATCTATAACACTTAAAGGAGTATATATCTCATGAAAAGCTTTTTTTATCAAATCATTCATAGCAAGTATCATTTTACTTGTATGAAGATGAGTTTTTACTCTTGCTAAAACTTCCAAATGGTTAAAAGGCTTACTTATATAATCAACTCCTCCAATTTCAAAAGCTTTAACTTTATCTTCTGGACTATTTAATGCAGATAGAAAAATAATTGGAATATCCTTAAGTTCAACATTTTCTTTGATTTTTTTACAAGTTTCATAGCCATCAATGCCTGGCATCATTATATCAAGTAAAATCAAATCTGGCTTTATCTTTGGGGCTATTTCAAGGGCTTTTTCTCCTGAAGTTGCAACAAATATCTGATACCCTACAGGTTCTAAAGTTTCCATTAAAAGTGCCAAGTTTTCGGGTGTATCATCAACCAGCAATATTTTTGGCTTTATCTGTACATTTTCATTCATTTTTGCCTTTCATTTTTTAATTCTTTAATAATTTTATCAAGTTCAAAATTTCTAAGATATCTACTTAAAGTCTCTTTTATTTCATCATTTCCAATCTCATCTATTAACTTTCTAAGTTCAGAAATATTTCCTATCTGAGCTAATGAAATGATTTGATTTTTTAGATTTTCATCAATTTTTTCAAAGCTTTTCTCTTTTTTTCCAATTTTTTTTGTCTCTTTTGCAAAAAGGTCTGGAAAATATTTTAAAAAGACTTTATCAAGATCAGATATTTGAAAAGGCTTGGTTATATCATCATTAAAAACATTATATAGATAGCTATTTTTATAAAAGAATGAAGAAGCGGACAATGAAACTATTTTAGCATTTTTATCGATATTTTTTATATCTTTAGCCGCTTCCACACCATTTTTATTTGGCATTTTTATATCCATGAAGATTAAATCTGGCCTATTTTTTTCAAAAAGCTCTACTGCTTCATTTCCATCTTTTGCTTCAATAACTTCTATACCTTTTTGCTCTAAAATATCTTTTAGTACGATTCTATTATCTTCTATATCATCAGCAATTAAAACTTTTAATTTTTTTCCATTTTTTAAATTTAAACCATTATCAAAAGACTCATCAGATAATAATTTTACTTTTTTTATTTCTCCACAAGGAATTTCAAAGAAAAATCTTGTACCTTCGCCTACTTTTGATTCTACTGTTAAATTTCCTCCTAATAGCTTAACATTACTATTTGCTATCGCAAGACCAAGCCCTGTACCTCCTCTTTTATAACCCTCTTCATTTTGAATAAATGGCTCAAAAATCTTTTCTAAAAGCTCTTTTTCTATACCAATTCCAGTATCTTTTACTTCAAAATAGCAAATATTATTATTTTTATATTTAAAAATAAGCTCCACTTTTCCTTTCTCTGTAAACTTTATCGCATTGCCTATGAGATTTAATAAAATATGAAAAAGTTTTGTTTTATCAGTATAAACAACAAGTTCTTCTTTTGGCATACCTTTAATTTTCCAGCCAATGTTTTTATTTTCAGCTCTTACTTTAAAAATTTGAAAAAGACTTTTAAACATATTTGTTAAATTAAACTCAACTAAATTTACTTTATTTTTTCCCATTTCCATTTTTGTAATATCAAGAATATCATTTATCAAATCAAGTAGATGACCGCCTGCAATAAGTATGGATTCAACCATTCTTTTTTGTCTATCATTAAGTGAGCTTTCATTTTTTAAAATTTGAGAATAACCTAAAATCGCATTTAAAAGTGTTCTAATTTCATGTGAAATATTAGATAAAAATATACTTCTTGCTCTATTTGCCTCTTCTGCCTCTTTTTTTGCTTGTTCTGCTTTTGCTTTAAGCTCTTCAGCAATTCTTTTCTGTTTTAATAGTTTTTTTTGATACTTTTCTCTATCTGTTACATCTATATCAAAACCTAATAAATATGCACCATCCTCATCATCAATGTATATAGCATGTTCATCAAGATATTTTGTTTCTCCATTAGGTTTTTTTATTCTATATGTAATTTTATAATTTTCTTTTTCTTTTATTGAATTATCAAATACATGTGATACAAAAATCTTATCCTCTATTGCTACCATATCACTTTTTGGAAGAATTTCTGGAGTGTCTTTTCTTTTATCTAGACCTAAAATCTCAAACATCTCATCACTCCAGTACACCTTCATATCTTCCAGTCTTATCTCCCATATGCCGATTTTTGCTTCTTTTTGAATAAGCTTAAAATATTGTTCTATTTTTTTGGTAAAGTCTTCTATTCCTAATTCTTGTTGCATAGATTTTTCAATTAAATTTTTAAGATCTTTTTTGCCATTTTTAATTCTCATGAGAATCAAACATTCCGAATTTAATTTAAATCTTATTGATTCTATTTGAGTCTCTATTTTTGCTCCATTTTGTAATTTAAAATTGACATTGCATTCAACTATATTATCACTTTTTACAATTTTATCTAAGCAAATTTCAATTTTGGATTTATTATTTTTATCTAAAAAATTTAAAAAACTTTTTCTAACAATATTCTCAGCAGAATATCCCAATAAATTTTTTACTTTTTCACTTAAAGAGAGTATTGTAAAATCAGGTTTTAATATAAATATATGGTCATTAGAATTTTTTAATATATTTAGAAGATAGTTTAATTTTTTATTTTCCAAAAAAACCTCTTTTATCTATTTTTTATTTATTATATCTTAATGTTTATACCAATTTAATTAAACTGTATTGAAAGCCCTATCTCCTGCATCTCCAATCCCTGGAATAATATATTTTTTATCATTTAATTTCTCATCAATTTGAGCGATATAAATATCAATATCAGGATGTGATTTTGAGACATAATAAAGCCCCTCTTTTACACCAACAACATTTAAAGTTATAATTTTTTTTGGCTTTTCCTTTTTTATCTCTGCTACAGCATCATGAAGTGATCCACCAGTTGCCACCATTGGATCTAAAATTATGGCAGTTTTTCCTTCAAGATTTGGTACTCTTTTATAATATAAAATAGATTTAAATGTTGTTTCATCCCTTTTCATTGCTAAAAAACCAGCCTTTGATAAAGGCATAATCTCTATAATTCCATCAAGCATAGGCAGTCCAGCTCTAAGTATAGGTATAAAAACATAATTTTCTTCTGGCAAAAATCCAAACTCTTTTTTTCCTATCCAAGTTTCAATCTCTCTTGTTTCAAGCTTTTCACTTTTTAATGCTTCAAATAGCAATATTTTCGCAATTGCTCCAACATATTTTCTAAAAAGATTACTATCTAAATTTATATCTCTTATTTTATTTACCAGGTCTTTTATAAGAGGATGGGTAGATTCATAAACATTTTGCATTATAAATCCTTTAAATATTTTTAACTATTTATATGATAACATTTATCTATAAAATCTAAATAAAGGATTTAATATGAAAAGCAAATTCTCAAAAATTGTTTTATCAGCTATGATTGGTTTATCTATTTTTACAAATACCACTTATGCTTCCTTTGTATCTACGCAAGCAGTTGTTGAAAAAAATCTTTTTAATATAGAGCAAAAAAGAGAAAAAATAAAAGCATTTATGCAAAGAAAAGATGTTATTAAAAAATTTGAAGCAATGGGAATTGATCCAAAAGATGCTCAAAAAAGAGTTGCATCTTTGAGTGATGAAGAGATTGAAAAGATTTCAAAAAATATAGATAATATGCCAGCTGGCGGTAATGCAATAATTGGTGCTATTGTTTTAATATTTTTGGTTCTTTTGATTACAGATATTTTGGGATACACAAAAGTATTTACATTTACAAAACCTATTCAATAAATTATGCTAAAAAAAGGATGGTTTTTAATTCTTATTCCCATCCTTTTTATATCATGTTCAAATAAACTTCCAAATCTTCCTAAAAATATAGAAAATAAAAAAATACTTAATGTTCCTTATGTTTCTCAAAAAGAGTATTTTTGTGGACCAGCTTCGGTTTTAATGATATTAAAATATTGGCATAAAAAAGGAGATATTAAAGATATTCCAAAATATGATGAAATTATAAAAAGGCTCTATGTTCCTTCTAAAAAAGGGGCTTATCAGATTGAGATAAAATCAGCTATAAGAGATTATAATCTTTTATATTTTGAAAAAAAAACCAATATTGATGAAATATTAAAAGCAGTAGATAAAAATATTCCTGTTTTAGTTCTTTTAAATCTTGCCTTTGAAAACTACCCAATGTGGCACTATGCAGTGGTAAGTGGATATGATTTAAGAAAAAGAGAGATTTATCTGCATTCTAGAAAAAAATATGAAGTTTTAAGTTTTTACAATTTTTATAATCTTCATAAAAAAGCTAATTTTTGGACACTTTTTATAGTACCAAATGATTTTGATTTGGATTTTATCTCAAAAAAAGATTTTTTAAGAACTGCAGTAGAGCTTGAAAATGCAAAAAAATACGCTCTTGCAATCAAAGCATATCTTAATTTTTTAAAAAAATATCCTAATGATAAAGATCTACTATTTGGCCTAGCAAACTGCTATTTTCTATCTAAAAAGTATAAAAAAGCAAAAAATATTTATCTAAAAATTATTAATATCGAAAATGACCCTTTAGTTTATAATAACCTTGCACTAACATATTTAAATCTAAGAGAATGCAACAATGCAAAAGAAGCAATTTTTAAAGCAATGAATTTAGATAAAAAAAATTCAAAAATATATAAAAGTACTTTAGAAGAGATTTTAAAAAAATGTAGATAATTGGTGGAGGTGTCGGGAATCGAACCTTATATTAATAATATTTTAAATTTTCTTAATGTTATCTATTAATTTCTAATGTTCCCCAATATAAAGTATTTCGCTAATCTTTCTATTATATAAAGTTTTCTATAATTTTAGTAAGTAATTTATATTTTGGGTAGCAATAGGGTAGCAAAATAAAAAGATATAAATCTTGAAGGGGACAGATTGGCAAGAATAAAGAGCAAAAAATATACAGGAGTATACCTCAATAAGTTATCAAATGGAGATATTAGCTACTCATTCACTTATAAAGATGAAAACGGCAAAAAGAAATGGGTCAATGTGGGTAAAAAATCAGCTGGAATAACTGAGAAATATACTTACAACAAAAGAAATGAATATATCAATAAGGTTAAACTTGGAGAAGACCCACTAGAAGTGAAAAAATTACGCAAAAGTAAACTGTTGAATGAAGCATTTGAACTCTATATCAAAGATAGAGAACTGCATAATAAATCTTTGCATAATGAGATAGCTAGATATAATAACCACATTAAACCGACATTCGGATCGATTCCAATTGCATCTATAACTCCAGAAGCTATACAAAAACTACAAAAGCAAAAAATAAATAGCGGATATAGCTATAAAACTGTAAATCATATAATCAACCTATTATCTACAATTATTAACGTAGCTATAGAATATGGACTATATAAGGGAAATAATCCAGCTAAAAAAGTTAAACGCCTCAAAGTAGATAATGCAAGAGAACGCTTTTTAAATGTAGATGAAATTAAACTATTGCTTGATACAGTAAAAGGCAATCCTACTCTTTATCTTTTTTGCAATCTTGCATTATCAACAGGCGGACGACTTGAAACAATATTAGCAATTCAAAAAAAAGATATAGATTTAGATAATGGAACAATAAAGCTCAAAGACTTTAAAAACAATAGTACTTATACGGGTTTTATAAATAATATTCTACACGCTTTGCTATCAGATTTGTTGCCAAAATTAAAAACAAACGATTATATATTGAGTAATAATAGCACACCTCTAACCTCTAGGCAGATTCAATCACCTCTTAAACCAATACTAGATCGACTCTTCAATCAAGGACTGCAGCCGAACGATAGAAAAAATAGAGTAGTTATTCATACTCTTCGCCACACTTTCGCAAGCCATTTAGCTATTAATGGAACGCCTATTTATACCATCCAAAAACTTATGAACCATAAAGATATAAATATGACTTTGAGATATGCTAAGCTTGCTCCAGATAGTGGACGTAAAGCAGTAAATAATTTATACTCATAAATTATTTTCTACTGCTTACACGGCTATAAAAATACTTTGATATATGGACATATAAAGATTAATTATGAATAGATAATTAAAAATAATCTACATCTGTCCACATACTACTTACAACTCCATAAAAAATTAATGTAGAAAGAATATAGAAATAATGTAGATAAATGCAGTTAATATTATGCAAATACATCTCACGAATATCTTTCAATGAAATTTAGTAAAGGTCAATGTACTTGTATTGTAAAAAAAAACTTTTTTACTAAAAATAAATATATTATGCAACATATAATACTTATATAAAGGATAAGTATTTGCATCTTTTTAAATCTCCTACATGCTCAAGTGGCGCAAAAATTATATTGATAAAGTTATCCTTTAAAAGGGAAAATATGCATAGAAATGTTGGAAATGTACTATTTTATAGACTATTTGTATAAATTATATAAATTCTGAAATTCATACAATACTTTCATTAATACTTATACTGATAATACTATCTTTAATCATGAATTTTTTAATTATTGCATAATCTCATATATAAATCTAAAATAATCTAAAATGGAGGTGAAACATGGAAAATACCACAAAGTTGATCTACGAAGATCTCAAAAATCGATACGGTAGAACAGTTATAGGAAAAAAGGAACTAGCTAAAGAGCTAGGAGTATCCATATCTACCATTGATAATTATATCAGTAGAGGCTATGGAATACCACCATATAAAAAGCTTGGAGCCGCGCACAATGCACGAGTAATATTTAATATTGTTGATGTAGCAAACTTCTTATCTCAAACCATCAAAACAATGTAAAGGACAAAAATTAAATAAGGGGTGAACAATGAATCTACAAAAAATTAGAAATCAGATAAAGCAAAGCGTAAATAGAGATATGACAAAAACTCTACTAGAATATTTAGGTTATAAAATCAGCAGTAATTATATGTTTAAAATTAGAGACGAGAGAACACCATCAGCCTCTATTAGAACAGATGGATATATTAAAGACTTTGGCAGCGGATGGGGAGGCGATATAGTTGCATTTATCCACGAACACCATAACACACCGTTAAAAGAAGCTACTCTTTGGGTAGCACAATGCTTAGGGATAAGATATGAATAATCTACCTAATCCCATTAACCTATCCCAACCGCTGCATAACTCACTACCGAGACAAAATTATACCAATAAAGAGGAAAAGCAAAGCTTTAATCTAAATGAATGGCATATTAATTTTAAAAAAGCATTGAAACAACAAGAAAAGACTGCAAGAAAATATATTGAATTGCCAGAAGGCTTTGTAAATACCACAAGCTTGATGTATGAGCTAATAGATAGGGATATTTGGAGACTACCAAGAGGAAAAGATGTTAAAGATAGATATTTGGGATATAGCAGTAAATATGAAAGCTTAACTATCTCATTATTTAAAGATGATGAGGTTAAGACAATTTGTATAAGAGAAGCAATAGACAAAGAAGGAAATCCTATAAAATGGAAAACATATGGAAGTAAGAGATTTATTCCTTATAGGATTTTTGATGAAGATGACCTAAGCTTATTTGTAGGATATGGAATAGGAGAGTTTTTATTGCTGGAGCTGCTAGAATTAAATTATATGATACTTCAAAGCGATAGCATAGCTTTTAATCTTGCTATTAATCCATATACGCCAGATATTAAAGATAGATACATATTTGCACTGCTTGATAATGATGATAGCTGCAAGAAAACATTAGAGTATTTAAAAGAACATTTTAAAAGCTGCAAAGTGTATCCTATAGATTTTGAAAATATTTTGGGTAAAGAGTTGCCAAAAGGTTATGACTTTAGAGACTTTTGCAATCAAATAGCAAGAGAAATAAGAGAAAATGGCAATTTGCCTAATCCTACAAAAGTAAAAGAAGCAATTTTAAAATATTTATCAAATGAAATTAAATTAATTATAGGGGGAAAATAATGGCAGAAATAATTAAAAATACATTGAAAGAATTAGAGGCACAAGGGGCAAAAACCCTTGAGCCAACAAGCGAGATAACTAGTAAAAGTATAGCACAAAATGAAATGGATAAAAAGGTTGAAAAATATATTAGCAGTGTTATTGACCCCGAATTACTACCATATCCTATAAAGGAGTATTTTAAGGATGTAAGCCAACGATTATACCTACCCTTTGAAGAAGTAGCTACAGCAGGTTTTGCATTTTTGTCCAACCTAATAACAGATAAATTATGCTTAATACCAACTAATGATATATCATATAAAATAATTCCAAACCTTTGGGGATGTATCATAGCTGAAAAAGGAACGAGAAAAACACCGCTTTTTCAAGCTTTTTCTAATCCTATTTATCAAAAACATTTTAGATATGTTGAAATATTCAAAGAAGAGCAAGAACGCTATGAGATGAGAATAAAAGCCCTTGAAAGCAAAAGAAAAGCATTAATTAAAGCAGAAGCCGAGAATAATGATGAAAAGATTGAAGAGATGAAAGAAGCCATTCATAACCTCGAAAAAAAGACAAAGAATAAGCCAAAAAGCCGCTATCTTATATTAACAGATACCACTAAGGAAAAACTTACAGATGTATTATCTACAAACTCTCAAGGCATTTTGATTTTTCAAGATGAGATTACAAGAATTATTTATAGTTTTGTAAAAGACCCAGAGATGAGAAGCCTAATACTTGAAAGCTGGAGTGGTGCAAGCAAACATACTATAGGCAGAATAAACAGAGGCGATGTAAACATTGAAAAGCTTACTATTGGATTATTTGGGGGAATACAGCCAGAACTATATAAACAGCTTGTTTTAGCCCAAGAAGATAATATTGCAAGTGGTTTTAATGATAGGTTTCAGCTACTTTATGTGGTGAAAGATTTTAAATACCAAATAACCGATAAAGAGCAAAATGAAATTATCTATAATGAGTTTAAAAAGCTTGTAGATA
Source organism: Nitrosophilus kaiyonis (assembly GCF_027943725.1). Lineage (NCBI taxonomy): Bacteria > Pseudomonadati > Campylobacterota > Epsilonproteobacteria > Nautiliales > Nitratiruptoraceae > Nitrosophilus > Nitrosophilus kaiyonis. Next base: position 269,377 of record NZ_AP025696.1, read on the forward strand.
CTCTTATAGATATGAAACTGGAAAACTATACAAAAGCAAAAGAATATCCATATATAGAAGACCTTTATTATCTGAAGCTAACAGATGAAGCAAAAAAGATATTTAAGTCCTTTATGGAAGGACTTAACAATGAACTATCTCAAGAATATCCGCTTTTAAGAGGATTTTTGAGCAAAAGTGATAAGCTTTTAGGCTCTTTGGCTTTGCTACTGCATACCATAGAAGCTATAAATGAACCAAAAGAAAATAACTATATTAATGCAGACATAATGAACAGAGCCATAGAGATAACCAAATTCTACATCTATCAAGCTATTGAGGCATCACATATTGCTATCCATTTAGAAGAGAAAAAAGAGATTGATTTTGAAAAGAAACGCAATAGAGTTTTAAGCTATACATTGAAACAGAAACTGCCAATTAAGTTAAGAGATATTTATCGTCCTTTAAAAGGAGTTAGCAAAAAGGAAGCTTTACAAATACTTGAGCCTTATTACATAATTGAAAAAGATGGACAAAGCTTCATAGTCAAAGAACAAAAGAATAATGCCTTTGAAGTAAAAAATTAGGTTGACATCGACAAATATCATAATAATAAAGATTTTATGGAAGTTTTATTGTCAACCTTTAAAGGTTGACAATAAGTTGACATATTGAAATGGTTAGAATCAATATGAAAAGTGTCAACTGTATCAATGAGTGTCAACCTTTTTATTACCGACACTAAATGAACCATATTATGGGTATTTTATTAACCTTAGTCAGTGTCAGTAAAGAAGATTTTTTTTATTTTAACTCTACAATATCATTCAATATAACAATTGTGGGAAACGTTCGGTTTTATGGACAAATCCCACAATTCCAACAAATCCTATGTTTCCTATAATTTTCACCTTATAGAAGTGTGGAAAATTTTAAATATATACCTTTTTATTACTAATACTTTAGATAATATATGAATAAACTTCAGGAAATACATTAGTCCAAATCATATGGCTTATAAAGAAGCTATTTATTTGACTTTTCTATAAACTCAATAATCTCTTTTGCCATTTTAAAACCATCAAATATTCCTTTTTTAAGTTCGCTATCTTTTAAATTTTTTAACTCTTTTTCTTTTTTATCAATCTGTTCTAAAAATTCTTGTTTTATCTTTTTGATTTGTGTTAAATAGTATGCAGAAAGGTCTGATACCCATGTTAAAGATTTAACAACTCCTTTTTTATATTTTTCGCTACCATAATTGATATGTTTTGCATATTTATATGGAGCAGTTTTTGAGAATGTTAAATCGCTTACTTTATCTAAAAACTCTTCAACAGTTTTTTTTCTTTTTTCCATACAATAATTATAAATGAATATGAAAAAATATATAAAAAATTAATATTTTGTTAACTTTTTAAAATAAAGATTTAACAGGCTCAATACATTTTTCATCATTATTGTTTGGATTGTTGACATAATCTGAAACCATATATCCTTCCATTTTATTTGATGGATATGGTTTTAGAAGAGATTTAAGATAATCATAATTTTTATAATCTGAATCAAGCCAAACATTTATATCATTAAAATCTAATATTGCTGGCATTCTATCATGCACTTCTTTTATAAGCTCATTTGCATTAACTGTTATTATTGTAGAAGATATTATAACTTCATTGCTTTGTGGTACATTCCAGTAATCAAAAAGTCCTGCGAATGCAAATGTATCTGTATCTTTTGGTTTGTAATAGTAGGGAATCTTTTTTCTTGATTTTGGAATTCTTTGCCATTCATAAAATCCATTTGCTGGGATAATACATCTTTGTCTTTTAAATGGTTTTCTAAAGGCTGGTCTATCTTCAAGGTTTTCTGCTCTTGCGTTTATCATTTTATTTCCCATTGTGATATCATCAGTCCAAAACGGTATCAGTCCCCATCTTGTATATCTATAATGATTAAAACTCTCAAGTCCTAAAGCAGTTGCAATATCTGATTGGGGATAGATATTGTAGCTTGGGGTAAAATTTGCGCTTACATCATCTTTTAAAGGTTTTCCTACTCTTTTTAGTTCTTCTATAATTGTTTTTGTGTTGTAAAAGGTATATCTGCCGCACATGGTACTCCACTTAAAATGAATCAAGATTTTTAATTATTTTTTTTATTTATTATTCTCTAAAATTTTCTCATTTTCAGATTGTAATGTTTTATTTAGATATTTTTCTATTTTTGACTATTTTTAATTTTCTTTCACTTCTGCATTTCTTCATATATTCTGGTAAAGTATGAAATATTACTTATATTCTTAGCCATTAATTTTTTCTTAGTATATTTTAATTATGTCTGATGAGTCTTTCGTTTTGTAATTATCTGTATCATCATTGTCTTTTTCATTAGATAAAGCTTCAAAACAATAACCTAAAATCAATAAGGATATTGGAAATAAAATAACAGCTAAAAATAAAAAACCCATAGCTTGTAATATCTGAAAATAAAATAAACTTGATATTAATGCAAATACTGATGAAATTGCAGTTAAAAATAATGCTATACCTATCAATCCAAGAACTAATATTCTTAATGGCTTAATAATAATGAACAATAATATTATTATTAATATAATAAATTGATCCGTATCACTCATAATAATCTTCCTATAGAGAGTATTAAATAAACTGTGTTAACCACTAAAAACCCTTTGAAATTCATCTTGTATATTTTTGCAAAATTTCACTGAAAATATACAAAGCTTAGGATAAATTTCGCTCCAATTTCTGATTTTTGTATTACTCCATTTTAAATGTTACTTATTATTTATCTTTCTTATTCGGAAAATTATTTTCTTATCTATCTTTTTTTTGATTTTTCTATCTCCTTCATCCGTTTCTTTGTATATTCTGGCGATTGATGAAAGGTAACACCTGCCATCAATTCCGCATATACATCTGGATATTCCCTTTCTAAGTCGTCTAGTGACTTCAATTCTGTCTTATACTCTCTTAATTGCTCTAACTTTTCCAAAAACTCATCATCAAATATCTCCCATGGAAATTTGGGATTTCCCACTTGTCCAAACTTTGCAGTCTCAATATATTTTACTTTCTTTGGATCATCTAAATGAAACTTTTTAATTATTCCTTCTGGAGACATATCTATATTATCTAAAATAAACTCTTCTATTCTTTTTCTATCTACACTCTCTGTTCCAAATGTATAAAGAGTAAAAGAGATTGGCTGAGATACTCCAATAGCATATGATAATTGAACTTCTGCTCTTTTTGCCAGTCCTGCTTTTACAATATGTTTTGCTATCCATCTTGCCATATACATTGCACTTCTATCAACTTTTGTATAATCTTTACCGCTTTGAGCGCCTCCACCTATTCTTGCAGCTCCCCCATAACTATCTACAATAAGTTTTCTTCCTGTTAATCCGCAATCATAAAGCGGTGAATGCTTAATATAACTTCCTGCAGGATTTATAAATATTTTTGCCTTTTTTAAATCATATTTATTAAATATTCCAGATTCAACTATTATTTTTTCAATAGCTGGTTTATTGATTTCTTTAAACAGTGTTGGAATTGATACTACAATTGCATCTATTCCTGTAACTTCTCCAGTTTGACTATCCTGCACAACTGTAACTTGTGTTTTTATATCAATACCAAATATTCTATATCTTTTATCTTTTCTATCCAGCTCATAAAAATATTTAGCAAGGCTTCTTGCTAAATATATAGAAACTGGCAAATACTCAGTATCTTCATTATCTTCAGCATATCCAAACATGATGCCTTGATCTCCTGCTCCAATTGCCCCACCTCCTTTTTCTATACCAACTGAAATCCTATATTCCTCTTCACTTTTGCGCAGATAATAAAAAGGATCATACATCTCTTCATTTGCATATACAGGTTTTTTATAACCAGAGGATTCATTGTATGGCTCACTTTTAGCTAAAGCTCTTTTCCACTTATCAACACCTTCTGCAATCTCAGGACTTTGTGGCCTAAGATTTATCTCTACATCTATATAAGGAAGCTTTAAAGAATCTTCTTTGGGAAAAGGATAATCTTCTGAATAACCAATTTGTCGTATTGTATTAATTACAATTTTTTTTATTTCATCATCTGATAAAGTTATACTAGAATTTATTTCTCCTCCTAGAATTACTTTGTTTCCAGCAATCATAGTCTCACATGCCACTCTGCTGTTTTTATCTTTTGATAGATATGCATCAACAATAGCATCAGAAATAATATCTGCTACTTTATCTGAATGTCCAGGACTTACACTTTCGCTTGTAAATAAAATTTTATCGGCCATTTTTTTTCCTTTCATATTTATTTTGAAATATTATAGGAGATATTTTAATTTTAAAGTTTGATATAATTATGAATACATTATGTATTTAAATAAAGGCTAACATGAAAAGTTTATATGATATAGCTTTATTATTAAAAAAATATCTAGGGTCTAGCTTACATGCTCTTTTATATACATTAGAGCTTGCAATAATAAAAAAGTATTTGCCCCAAATTATTGATGATTTAAAAAAAGAAAAAGATAAAAAGAAGCTATCAGTAATATTAAATAAAGGATATTATGAGTTAAATCTGCCTCATAAAATAACTGAGATAGAAGAAAATTTTCCTATAGATAAAATAGTAAAATATTTAATAGATGCAAAAATAGATTTTAAAAATATACAAGAGTTTATAGAAAAATTTACAATTGAGAAAAAATCAAACGATATTTACAAATATTCTACTCCTATTGAATTAAAAAAGTTAATGGTTGATATACTTGATATAAAAGAGAATGAAACTATTTATAATCCTGCATTTGGTATAGGAGGATTTTTTTTAAATATATCTAAATCAAATAAAAATGTTTCAATATATGGCGAAGATTATGAAGGTATAAATAGAGTAATTGCAGGTCTTACCGCTCAGCTGGCAGGTATTAAAAAATGCAATTTAAAAGTAGGCAATGTTATTACAAATTCATATTGGTGCAATAAAAATGAATGTAAAAAGTTTGATAAGGTAATATGCAACCCTCCAGTTAATGCTCCATTTTCTCCAGATATAATAAAAGATGATTTTAGATTTAGATACTTTGGTATTCCTTCACTAAATGCTTCTGAATTTCTTTTTGTTGAGCATATTTTATCAACAATGAAGAAAAAAGCTGTTATTTTAATTAGAGAATCTTTACTGCAAAGAGGCTCTAAAGAAGCAAAAATAAGAACAAAAATAGCATATGAAGGATTAATTGAAGCAATTGTTCTACTTCCAAAAGGAATTATCCCTTATATAAAAGAGAATTTAGCATTATGTATTTTGTCAAGAAATAATAAAGAGATATTTTTTGTAGATGCAAACAGACCATATTTTATTAAAAGAGTAGGAAAAAGAAATACAATTTATAGAATAGATGAATTAAAAGATATTGTTTTAAACAGATATAAAAAAGATTTCACTTTAAATGTTCCTATTAATAAAATATCTCCGCTATCTTTATCTCCTTCATATTATTTAAAAGATAAAAAAAGTGATGAAGAAATATATTTAAAAGATATAGCAGATTCAATATATAGAGTCCAAAGAGTTTCAAATTATAAAAAAGATTTTTTAAAATATTGTGAAATTGGTTTAAAAGATATTCCTAAATATAACTATATCATAGAATGCAACAATATTAGAAAAGGAGATAAAAAGAAGGTATTAAAATTTGCATTGAAAAAAAATGATATTTTAATTCCTTTAAGAAAAGGGGCAAATGTTATAGGGATTGTAGGTAAAACAGATAAATTATTGATTCCAAATTCTGGAATTATGGTTATAAGGTTAAAAAATATATATGATGCTTATGGTTTGTATCTGTATCTGCAATCAGAAAAAGGGAAAAAAGAGCTTCAAAAACTGTATGATGAAGCTCCAAATAAAGCATTAAATAAAGATCTGCTAGAGACTCTGATTATTCCAAAATATATATTTACCAATGCAAAAGAGAAGTTTGAGAAAATAAAAAGATACCAAGAAAAAATAGAGATACTGAAAAAGCAAATAAATTTATGTCTGAATTGAATTAAATTTATTAATATTATTAGTAATCATAAAATTCAATAAATTTTATTGCTTGTTGAAAAGCTGTATAATCTTAATATCATAAGTCTTTTTTTATGATGTGCTTTATTGTTCGATTCCGCCCATGGCTTCCACTCTCATAATTCTATAAAATCGAATCTTCAAAGCAATTTCAAAAGAGATTTAAGGTTTGACTTCAAATAAAAAAATAACCCATAGGTAACCAAAATTTTATTTTATTTTGAATCATTATATATTTTATTTTACTTCTAATTCAAAATATAAAAGCTGAAAAATATTCGGCATTAACAATTGGTAAGAATTATAATGAAATCAAGAGTTTTTAGTAATTTTTATTACTTCGAAAATTTCTTCCAAATATTTTGCTTCTTTGTAATTAATTTTTTCTCTAAGCTTTAAAGGTATTTTAAAAAAATCAGATCTTTTTATAGGTTTTTTCTCAATAAAAATATCTATCATTTCATCAGATAAAAGCGTACTTTTATCTAATGATAATTCTTTTGTAATTTTTTCTTTTAAATCAAACAATTTCAATTTTAATTCATTATCTATGGATTTTTGATTTAAATTACTTCTTGTTTCATTACTGGTTACATTGTTTTTAACAGTTTTTTTATTTTTCTTTTTTTGAAATTGTTCTGGAATGGATGTAGTATATGTACACCTATGACTTTTAAAATTTTCACAGCCATAAAAAATCTCTCCGTGTCTGTTTTTTCTTTTAACTAATATTCCACCGCATTTAGGACATAATAAAACTTTTTCATTATTTAAATACTTATTTTCTACTTCATAATGGTCATTTAGAAACTCTTTAATAAAAATAGATGGGTTATTCTTGTTAGTAACAATATGTACTTCATCTTTTGCCCTTGTGAGAGCCACATAAAAAAGTCTTCTCTCTTCTGCAAACGGATAATCTTCTATATTAGACATTGCAAGTGTAACAATTGGGTCATTGCTTATCATAGAAGGAAAACCTAATATATCATGAATAACTCTATTTATAATTACAATATCTGACTCTAAACCTTTAGCTTTATGAACAGACATTGGTCTGAATTTGATATGTTGGTATTTTTTTTTAATGTCAGATAAATTAACATTATAAGAGTATTTATTTCTTCCTAATATCAAACAGCTTTTATATTTATCAATTTCAATATTATCTAAAATAAACGATATATTGCTTTCTGAATTTTCGATATCATCAAACCACCAGATAAAAATTTTGGGTTTATCTGTTTTTTTTATTGTTTGAATGTTCTTTTTTATTTGATAAGGATTTTTTTGTATAAATTTTTGTGCTACCTCATTAATTTTATTATTGAATCGAAAAGTACAGTCTAAAGTGATTTTTTCAGTATTGCCAAAAAAGTCTAAAAAATTGTAAAAAATGGAAATATCACCTCCAGCATATCTATTTATTGCTTGCCAATCATCTCCAACTGCTGTAAATATAGTGTCTGTCTTGTTTTTTAATGCTTTAACTAGTTTCGCTCTTGCTACAGAAATATCCTGAAATTCGTCAACAAGTATAGCTCTGTATGTTGATATGTATTTTCCAGATTCTACATACTCTACTGCCTTGTTAATCATATCCTCAAAATCTATAACATTTTCTCTTTTGTTTTTTTCTTCATACTGTTCCATTATAAGGAAGATTATTTTTATAAAAGCTTTGAGCCTATCATCGTTTTTTGCTCTTTTTTCCAATTCATTTTTCCCAATATGCGAAGATTTATAATGTGTTATGAAAGTCGCTATGTTTTTTGATAGTTCATTTACTAATCCTCTTTTATTGAGAGTTTTGAGTGCCTGTTTAAAGCTAATTGGTTTAAATTTTACATTGTAGTTTTTCAATTTATTATATAAGTTCTTTAGAAGCTGATTATATTTCTTTTCATAACTGTATGTTTCTATCATAATAGTATTATATTTTTGGTGTATTTTTCTTTTCCATTCAATTCCTTTGATATATTTTTCTTTATCGATATAAGGGGCTGGATTATTATTTTCATCAATACCAAAATGTTCTATATAAATATCATATTCAGGAAGATAGAAATCTGGTCTATATTGTCTATATTGTCTATTAGCAGTATTAAATTTATAAGAATATTCATAAATGTATTTAATTTGATTAAGATAAAGAAAATTCGCTATTTCGCACTCTTCATAGCTTTTAACTTTTTCATTATTCAATGTAACGATATCATTATTTTTTAGATAGTTTTGATATTCATTTTCTGATTTAAATTCATATTTACTGATATAGTTTGCAAAAGGCCTATAAAAAAAGCTCATAAAATTTTTATAAAACCCATTATTTGTTTTTAATAAATATTTAATAATTTCTTCAATTACTTTTGCTTTTAAAGAGTCATCTTCTGCCCATTTTGCAACTGAAGGTTTCACATCTTCAACTTTAGTAATTATATTCATACCAAGTGAATGAAATGTAGAAATTGACATATTGTCCAAATTTAATCTTTTTTTCACTCTTTCTTTTAATTCTTCCGATGCTTTATTATTAAAAGCCATTACAAGTATTTCATTTGGTTTGAAATTATATTTTTGAATTAAATAGCCTATTTTTGCAACTATTACACTAGTTTTTCCAGATCCTGCTCCAGCAATAACAAGGTTATTTTCTTCGTTTGTAATAACTGCTAATCTCTGATTCTTAGTTAAACGGTTTTTCTCTATAGAATCAAAGTATTTTTTATAAGTGATTAGTTCTTTATCTATGAAGTTTTTATTATGCTCTCTTCTATATCTTTCACTATTATGAACAATTTGAAATAAATTTTCAAAAATTGAACTATTAGATAAAGATTTTGGTAGTTCATTTATGTGGTTTATCTCTGGCAATTTTTGTAATATTAATTTTTTTTTATCTTCTAGTTTTTTCTGTTGTAAGTATTTATTATCTATTTCTTGAAATATTTGATTGAATAAATTTTTTGCTATATGAATATTTTCTTCAAGATATTTTTGAGATAAAACTGATGTCAGAGCATTATATAGTTTTCTCGCATCATCTTTTGCTAACCATTCAATCTTAATTATTCTTTCATTATTTAGCTCTATTTTTATTTCATTCCAAAAACCCCAGATGTTACCTATTGGAAATACTTTTCTTATTTCTTTTATAGGATATCTTTTAATACTTCCAGATTTAATAGGTACCATAGTAAGATAGTTATCATCTACAGATATTTTTGAATAACGAGTAAGTATTTTATTTACAATTCCTATTTGTAAAGTAAAATTCATGAAAAAGCCATTTAGATTAAATGTTTATACAATTTAGGCTGAATATTCTTTTTCATTCTTTATCTCTTTTTGTTTAATAAAGATTTATATTGGCATATTTTCTGTCGATATTATTTATTATTTGACCTTAGTATTTTTTACTCTTTAATACCTGCTTTTTTAAATAATTTGACAATATTATGATAGCAGTTTTCTATAATTAAAAACAAAACTATTGCTTAATTATTAAAATCAAACAATTTTGTTTAATAAAGATAACTTTTTATAAATATTAGAATTAAATATTCAAATCCTGCCTCTATTAAAATACAAAGATACAAAACACAATTGAACTAATCCTAAAACTGAATTTTATATTTATTACCTTTGTTATCTTTTCCTACTCCATAACCATGACCTGTCCATGGATCTACTACATAAACAATATCAATTATTATTCCTTCTCCTGAAACTATAGCGCTCCCAAATTGTTTTCCTGGTTGATTAAATGAAAAACCTTGTGCTATTGCCCATGCATATTGATTGTCATTAGATGCAGCACTTCCATTAATCAATGCATAATTATAATTAGTATCGTTTATGGTAGAATATTCTCCTTTAAGTACTGTTCCATTTGACATCTTTAAAGTAATTTCACCATGTCCAATTCCATAGTCTTTAAAAGAAGCAGTCAAAACATTACCTGTATTTAAATTATATAATCTTGCATGTCTTGTACATCCATTAAAAATTATTAATATGATTATTGAAAATAAAAAAAGTAATATTTTATTAGAAAACATAACAATTACCTTTGATATCTTTTTAAAAAATATTTTCTAATTTAATATTACCTAATTTTTTACCTCTATACAAATCTATTCCTCATATGAAATGATATTAAGCACAATTTTTTGTTTATTAGTGTTTAAAAACTTTTTAAAACTAACTTAAAAGATGCAAAAATTAATGAAGATATATATTTAAAAGATATAGTAAATTCAATATATAGAGTCTAAAGAGTTTCAAATTATAAAAAAGTGTTTTTAAAATATTATAAAATTGATTTAAAAGATATTTTTCAATGTGATTGAGAAAATAAAAAGATATCAAGAAAAAATAGAGATATTAAAAAATCAAATAAATTTGTATCTAAATTGAATTAAATCCAATTTACTAATAACATCCTCTCATCATAAAGCTAAATAAGTTTTATTGCTTATTGAATGGTTGTATAATCTTTAATATCATAAGCCTTTTTTTATGATGTCGCTTTATTGTTCAATTTATTTGATAAATTTTATGTAAATACTTTTCAATCATCTAATTTTTCAAGTCATTTTACTATTTTTTGACTTAAGTAATTAAAATTTTGTATTATAAAAAAAACATAAGGAATAACTTATGGATTTTTCTTCTATACTCAAAAAAATATCTCTTTTTGCAATAATATTTGTAGCTAGTAACTCATTAGCCGATTTTATTGATGATGGAATAAAAGCATTAGAAGCTAGGGACTACAATAATGCTTTTAAATTTTTTAAAAAAGCATGCGATATTAGAGATGGATTAGGATGCAATGAAATTGGGTACATGTATTTTAAAGGCAAAGGAGTTAAAAGAGATTCTTTTAAAGCTGTTGAATTTTATAAAAAAGCATGTAATCTTAAAAATGGACGAGGATGCAACAATCTTGGAGTCATGTATGAGCTAGGCAAAGGAGTCAAAAAAAATCCCTTTAAAGCTGCAAAATTTTATCATAAGGCTTGTAATTTGAAAAATGGAGGAGGATGCTATGGACTTGGACGTTTATATGAAATAGGTAGAGGGGTTAAAAGAAACCCTTTTAAAGCCGTTGAACTTTTTGAAAAAGCATGTAAACTTTGGAATGGACAAGGATGTAGTAATCTTGGTGTTATGTATTTAGATGGGAAAGTAGTAAAAAAAGACCCTTTTAAAGCTGTGAAACTTTTCCAAAAAGCTTGTAATCTTTGGAATGGAGAAGGATGCTATAATCTTGCTCTTATGTATGAATTTGGTATAGGAGTAAAGAAAGATATTTCGAAAGCTATTATGTACTACGGAAATGCATGTGATTTAAAAGTAGAAGAAGGCTGTGAAAATTATGCAAGATTAAAATAGTTTAATATTTGACATATCATCATTTTGGTTCCTTTTAATTAAAATTTTATAAAATTTTTAAATATATATCATTTTAGCGAAAAAAAAGTTGTTAGGAAGAAATATTAGTTATTTGTTCTGACAGAAACAATATTTATTTTAATAATAAGTAGCAAATATAATCATAAGTTAGATTGTATTCCTTATGTCAATAAATAGTGTAATTAGTTCGTATCCCACTGCTATTATTCAAACTTCATAAAAAAATACTATAATAAATACTATTTATGTAATGATATAACTTTAATTTCCAATAATGGGTAGCAATAGGGTAGCAAAACTACTTTATTTATTTCCTTAAAAAGCCCTATTAAGTCCTATTTTATAGAAGATTTTTGAGATTTTTTAATTGGTGGAGGTGTCGGGAATCGAACCCGAGTCCAGAAACAACCGATATTAGGCCTCTACATGCTTAGTAGCGCTGATTAATCTCGATTTACAAAGGCTCAGCGCCCAAAGCCTTTGTAAATCCAGCCTAAAGGTGTCGATAAGCAGCTAGGCAACTGCTTATCCAAGCCCTCTATTTTGTGACCCCGCAAAATCCTAACTCAGAGGGCAGAGTTAGGTGCGAGGGACCAAAATTCGTTAAACTTACGCAGCTACAGCGTAAGCTGGTCTATAATCTGTATTGTTTGCGTCTATTTTTTTGAGGAGTTTTTACGGCATTCCTCAAGCCGGCATGCAGCCTAATACCGACTGCTCCTGTCGAAGCCAAGTCACCCCCATTACGGGGCTTAGCTCTTAATTTAGGAGTTTATCAGTTCCTTAATCTTTTCTGAAAGCTTGCATATTTTATCAATTTTTTCTTTATTTGTCAAATCTTGTAACAAAATCTTAACAAATGCACTTCCAACAATAACACCATCTACATTTTTAGCTTTTTCTTTTGCTGTTTTTTCATTAACTCCAAAACCTATGAAAACTGGAGTTGAGGTGTGTTTTTTAATATTTTCTATAACTTCAGAAATATCCTCTTTTTTTTCACTTCCTGTTATTCCAGCATACGCAACAAGATAGATAAATTTTTTTGAATCTTTTACAATAGTTTTGATTCTATCTTCATCATCTGTTGGAGCTACAAAACCAATCAATGCTATATTTGCTTCATCAAATAAAGCTCTATAGCTTAAAGACTCTTCATAAGGCAAATCTGGAATAATAAAACCACTAACTCCAAGTTTTTTAGCTTCATTTATAAAATAATCAACTCCTTTATGGTAAAAAGGGTTAAAATATCCCATCCATAAAGTATCAATTTTGTTAGCAATTTTTTCACTTATATATAAAGTATCTTTTATTCTAAATCCATTTTTCAATGCTCTAACATTTGCTTCTTCAATTATAGGACCATCAGCAACAGGGTCTGAAAATGGAATGCCTAGCTCAATAGAGTCTACTCCATTTTCTTTCATAGCCAAAGCTAAATCTATTGTAAATTCTCTATCTGGAAGGGCCGATGTTATATAAGCTACTAATTTTTTCAAAGTTATCCTTTAAAAAATTTTTATCAAAATTATACCTATTTTTTGATAAAATGAATTTAACTTAAATATAATATATTCAGGAAGATTATGAAAAAACATACAATATCTACTTTAAAAAGTATAAAAGGCAAAGAGCCAATTGTCATGATAACTGCTTATGATGCGCTTTTTGCAAGACTTTTTGAAGAGTATGCAGACATAATTTTAGTTGGTGATAGTCTAAATATGAGTTTTCTTGGAAAAAGTGATACTCTATCAACAACACTTGATCAAATGATTTATCATACAAATGCAGTATGCAATGGAGCAAAAAAGAGCTTTGTTGTATGTGATATGCCCTATGGAACATATATAGATAAAAAAGAGGCTTTAAAAAATGCTATCAAAATATACCAAGAAACTAAAGCCGATGCTGTAAAAATAGAAGGTGGCGTTGAAAAAGCTGAAACTATAAAATATCTAACTCAAAATGGCATCGCAGTAATGGGCCATATAGGATTACTTCCTCAATTTGTAAGGGCTGAAGGTGGTTATAAAATAAAAGGAAAAAATGAGGCCGAAATTGAAAATCTTCTAAAAGATGCAAAAGCTATAGAAGATGCAGGAGCTTTTTGTATTGTAATAGAAGGAGTAAAATCTGAAGCTGCAAAAATAGTTACAAAGCATGTTAATATTCCAGTAATTGGTATAGGAGCAGGAAAAGATACTGATGGTCAGGTTTTAGTATGGTCTGATATGCTTGGATTTTTTGAAGAGTTTAAACCAAAATTTGTAAAACAGTATTTAAATGGAGCCGAATTGGTTAAAGAAGCTATAAAAAAATATGCAGATGAAGTAAAAAACAAAGAATTTCCAAGTGAAGAGTATGAATATTAGTTAAGTAGTTGAGTAGTTTAACCATTATAACCACTCAACAATTTTAACTAATACACTATCTATAAGCAAAGAGGATAAATGGAAAGAATAGTAGAGATTGAAAAATTTAGTGATGAGGGAGGATTTGAAAGCTCTCTTAGACCTTCAAGATGGGATGAATATATAGGTCAAGAAAAGATCAAAAAAAATCTGCAAGTTTTCATAAAAGCTAGTAAAAAAAGAGAAGAAGCTTTAGATCATATTCTATTTTTTGGACCTCCAGGGCTTGGAAAAACAACATTAGCTCATATAATAGCTCAAGAGATGCAATCCAATATAAAAATAACAGCAGCTCCTATGATAGAAAAAAGTGGAGATTTAGCTGCAATTTTAACAAATTTGGAAGAGGGAGATATTCTTTTTATTGATGAGATACATAGACTCTCTCCAGCAATAGAAGAGATCCTTTATCCTGCTATGGAAGATTTTAGACTTGATATCATAATAGGAAGCGGTCCTGCAGCACAGACTATAAAAATAGATATTCCAAGATTTACATTAATTGGTGCAACAACAAGAGCTGGAATGTTAAGCAACCCTTTAAGAGATAGATTTGGTATGCATTTTAGAATGCAATTTTATTCACCTAATGAGCTTGCAAAAATTATAAGCAATGCCTGTTTGAAACTAAATAAAACTATAGAAGAAGATGCTGCTTTAGAAATTGCAAAAAGAAGTAGAGGTACCCCAAGAGTGGCTCTTAGACTTTTAAAAAGAGTAAGAGATTTTGCTGAAGTTGAAAATGAAGATATTATAAAGATAGATAGAACAAAGATTGCTTTAAATGAACTTGGAGTAAATGAAAAAGGTTTTGATGAACTCGATATAAAGCTTTTAAAACTTCTTGCATCATCTAAAGGAAGACCTTTAGGACTTAGTACTATTGCTGCTGCATTGAGCGAAGATGAGGGGACCATTGAAGATGTAATTGAGCCTTATCTTTTAGCAAATGGCTATATTGAAAGAACAGCTAGAGGAAGAGTTGCAACTATTAAGACTTATGAGCTTTTGAAACTTTCACCAAAAATTCAAGATACTCTTTTTTGAGGAAGATATGAAACCTATACATTTTTTAGGAATATTAACTCTTATAACTGGATATTTTACATACAAAGTTTTTTATCCTTTTTTAGAAACTATAGTTATCGCAGTACTTCTTTCTATTGCTACATATAAAATAAATTTTTATTTTCTTGAAAAATTTAAAAATAAAACTTTTTCTGCAACCTTAAGCACCATTCTTATTGCGATTTTATTTTTTGCTCCTATAGTATATCTTATTACAACAGCTGCTACTACAATAGCACATATGGATATAGATAATATAAAAGATATTTATCATAATATTTACAACTGGATAAATGAATTTATTTCAAAAAATGAATATCTTAAAAACACAAATATTACTGAATATCTTGAAAAAATTGATTTAAATGCAGCTGTAAATAAACTTGTAAATATAGCATCTTTTTTAGCTGCAAAAAGTGCAAAATTTTTAAAAGATATAGTTTTGATACTTATTTTTTACTTCTTTGCTAATATGTATGGGAAAGATGTTCTTTTATATTTTCAAAAAATTATGCCACTTAGTAAATATGAAAGTACAAAAATATTTGAATCATTAGCAAATGTAATGGGAGTTGTTTTTAGCTCTATTCTTGCAACTGCATTTTTTGAAGGTGTGTTATTTGGAATTATTGCACAAATTTATGGATATGATGGATTAATGTTTGGAATACTTTATGGATTTGCATCATTAATCCCTGTTATTGGTGGGATTTTAATGTGGCTTCCTCTGTCAATACATCAATTTGCAATAGGAAATACTTCAGCTGCAATTATTATTGCAATTTACTCTATCGTTATAATATCAATAATTGCAGACACATTTATAAAACCAATAATTATAAAATATATTGATACTATTTTGATTAAAAAAGAGGTTTTTATTAATGAGCTTTTGGTATTTTTTGCTATTGTTGCTGGCCTTGCAAGTTACGGATTTTGGGGTATGATTATCGGACCTGCTGTTTTAACTCTTTTTATATCTATTATAAATATATATCCAGAGATAAGTAAGAGTGAAAATAATAAATGCTAATTTACATCTTTTTCAGTAGGAGTTTTTCTTCCCTTTTTCTTAACATACTTTATAACAAAATATGGCATTACAGCTAAAAAAATCATAAAAATAAATGTTGCATAAGCACCAATCATATGAACATTATTATCCATTTTTCCTCCTTAAAACACTTTTTCTATATAAAATAATATACAAAATTATTGAAACAATTATCATAAGCAAAGATAAAACCTGTCCCATTGTCATCCATCCACAACATATAAATCCAAGCTGAATATCTGGGGCTCTGAAAAATTCAGCTATAAATCTAAAAAATCCGTATAAAAATCCATACAATAAAATAAGTTCACCATTAAAACGTTTTCTCTTTCTATACAGGTAAATTATCAAAAATGTTAAAAAACCTTCTAAAAGTGCCTCATATAGTTGTGATGGATGTCTTAGAGTTCCATTTACATATATTCCCCAAGGTACATCAGTTACTCTCCCTATTAATTCTTGATTTAAAAAGTTACCAATTCTTCCAAAAATATATCCTAGTGGCACAGATATTGCAACCAAATCCATTAAAAGCCAAAAATCTTTTTTAAATTTTCGAGAGTATAAATAAGTAGCAATTAAAAATCCAATTAATGCTCCATGATAACTCATACCTCTAATGCCTACAAAAACTCCATCCATAAATGGATTGAAAATTTGCCAAGGGTGTGTTAGATAATAGTATGTATGTGTATCATAAAAAATGATATATCCAAGCCTTGCTCCAAATATAACTCCAATTTCTACATAAACAAAATAGCTTTCCAACTCTTTTTTTGATATAGGAAATCTATCTTTTTTAACAATATATTCAGCAAAAAAGAGTGCAGTTAAAAGAGCTAATACATACATTATCCCATACCAATGTACGGGATAATTAAATATATAAAATGCTATTGGATCAAAATGTTCATAAATATGCTGCCAAAACTCCATCTATTTTAAGATAACCCTTGCATTTAATGGCTGAATTGGTCTATTGTTTTTACCTAAAATTTTTCTCATCACATCTAATTGTGCTTTAGTTGCTATTACAGGTTTTTTAATAACTATCCATCTAACGCCTTCACTACATGGAGGAGTTGTTAAAGAACCATTAAATCTATAATAATCAAGTTTTTTTGGAAGCAAATCTCCAGGATTAAACATCTCTTTTAAAGCCTCTTTATGATGTTTTTCTTTTGGAAGCTGTTCTATTACTTTTTTTAATCCTCTATTTTCTTCTTCACCCTCTTCATACATTAAAGCTAAAACTAAAAGATTTCCATTTTTATCTGCATGAACAAAATGGGCTTCCATAGGATATTGTTTACCATCTATTTTATTTTCACTTGGCGTATGAAAATGAAACTGTTTTAATGTAAATTTTATACCATCCATGATAATACTATTTTTACCCAAAGTATTTACTTGAATTGTATGTCCATTATTTATTATGCTTTCTGCATTACCAGAATAGTTAATATTTAATTTAGGAAGATTTGCTTCAACCATATTATTTAAATTAATTGGGGATTGATTTTTTCCCTCTTTACACATAAAATATTCATCTTTTAAATCTCCCCAATATTCTGGACCACTATCTCCACTGTAACTCCAATGAGAATGATTGATTCTTTGTTGAACCGATTTTGTAGCATTTATAGCTACTTGATTTATATCAGCATATAATAAAGATATAAAACATCCTAAACCAATTAAAAATTTTTTATTCATTATTACCCCTTTTCAAAGATTTAGCTATTAATTCAAGTGGATTTTTAAAAACTGTATCAACTCCATTTTGATATAAAGCATTGCTTAGTTGCACTCTACAAGCACTGCACTCTGCTGCAACAATCTCAGCTTTGGTATCTTTAATCATAGCGGCTTTTGGCTTCCCCGCAGCTTGGGCTAAATGAAATTTTTCACTTTGAATAGTAACTCCTCCAAATCCACAACATCTGTTTGAATCACTCATCTCAATAAGTTTAAAATTTTTATTTAAAAGCTCTCTTGGCTCTTTATAAATCCCTTGAACTTTTCTTGCATGACAAGGATCGTGATATGTAACGCTAATATCAAGATTTGCACCTTTTTCTTTTAAGATATTTTCTAAATTTGTATATTTATAAAGCCATTCTGTAGCCATAAATATTTTTTTATTTAATTTTTTTGCTCTTTCAGCCCAATCTAGCATTTCTCTATTTTTAAAAAACACTTCCCAATCATGTTTGATCATAGCGCTACATGTAGCTTCTGGAACAATTATCGCTTCTACATCATCTATAAAACTCTCAAAATACTCTATATTTTTTTTAGTTAAATATTCTACAGTATCAAAATCTCCTGTAAAATATGCAGGAGCTGCACAACATTTCTGTTTTTTTGGAATAAATATCTCATATCCCAACTCTTTTAAAATATAAACTAAAGAATCGCCAATCTCTGTATAGTTATAATTTGCCAAACAGCCAATAAAAATTGCTACTCTTTTGTTCGAGTTCGGATTTCGAACAACTTCTGGATAGCTATTTAAAAAGCTTTTACTTGAAATAGATGGGAGAAGTCTATCTTTTTTTATCATTGGAAGATTAAATCTTGGAATAAGCCCTCTTCTTTTTTTATCCTCTTTAACTGCACAACTTTTAAAAACATACCCTAGCTTACTTGCTAAATCCATAGCCCATCTATGTCTTAAAAGCCAAAAAAATGCTCTTTTATACCAAGCTATTCCATACTTTTTTGCGATATCAGCCCTAACTTCTTCAATAACCATATCTGTAGGGAGAGAATTTGGACAAACATCAACACAATTTGTACATAAAAAACAGCTCTCAAAAATATTTTTTGCATTTTTATCAAGCTCTAATTCACCTTTTTGATAATCTCCAAGAAGTTCAATAAATCCCCTTGGACTTGTAACTTCATCTGGATTTACCTGGTGAATAGTACAAGTTGGAATACATTTACCACACTTTATACATTCATCACTTATTTTAGTAAAGTTAAACAAATTGCTCCTTTAGGTTGATAATTGGTAATTGGTGTATTGGTATATTGGTGATTTGATTTTTTCCAATAACTAATAACTAATATACTAATAACTAAACAGTCTTACTAAATACCTTCTTACCTTCACCATGTTTTTTAAGATAAGCATCAAAAGCCATAGCTATATTTCTAATAAGCATAGCCCCTGTTTGACTAACTTCTATAGCATTATCAGTTATTTTTAAAAGCTCTTCTTTTTCAAACTCTTCTAACTCTTTTAGAGAGTCTTTAAAATACTCTTTGAAATTTATATGAAAATCTTTTTCAATTTTTTTAATATCAAGCTTAAAATTTGCCATGAGCTCCATAATAACAGCTTTTCTTATTCTATCATCTTCGCTTAATTCAACTCCTCTCCAATAAGGAAGCTTATCTTCATCTATAGCATTTTCATAATATTTCATATCTTTAAAATTTTGTGCATAATAATCTTCGCCTTCACCAATACTTGTTAGACCAATACCAATCAAATCAGCTCCACCTTTTGTTGTATAACCTTGGAAATTTCTATGAAGCTCGCCTTTTTCTATTGCTTTAAAAAGCTCATCTTCAGGTTTTGCAAAATGATCCATTCCAATCATCTTATATCCATGGCTTGTCCAAAAATCAATAATATATTTTAAAATTTTTAATTTCTCTTCAGGAGATGGAAGAGTTGTTTCATCAATTTTTCTCATTGTCTTTTTAAGCCAAGGAACATGAGCATAATTAAAAATAGCTAGTCTATCTGGATCAAGCTTTAAAGTAAGCTCTAGAGTCTCTTTAAAACTATCTAATGTTTGATAAGGAAGACCATAAATAAGATCTATATTTATACTTCTTATTCCTGCTTCTCTTGCTAAATCAACTGCTTTTTTTGTTATTTCAAAGCTCTGCTTTCTATGAACTGCTTCTTGAACCATTTCATTAAAATCTTGTACACCAAAACTAACCCTATTAAATCCGCCTTCTACTAATATATCCATCTGCTCTTTAGTTAAAAATCTTGGATCTATTTCACAACTAATTTCAGCATCTTTACTAAAATTTGGGAAAGTCTTTTTTATATAATCTATTATCTCTTTTAACTGCTCTGCACTAAAAAATGTTGGTGTTCCTCCACCAAAATGAAGCTGAATAACCTCTCTATCTGTTTTTAAAAATCTTTTTAAAATATCCATCTCTTTTTTTAGATATTTTATATATCTATCTTTTTTCTCCTCTTTTGAGGTAAAAACAACATTGCATCCACAAAAATAACAAGCACTTCTACAAAATGGAAGATGAAAATATAGCGATAGAGGCCTTTTAGGATTTTGAGATTTTAATTTTTGAATATATCTATCATAAGTAAATTTTTCACTAAACTCAACTGCTGTTGGATAACTTGTATATCTTGGACCAGGTTTTGCATATTTTACATACTTTTTAAAATCTATCATAAAATTTTCCTAATTTTATTTTGAGATATTTTACTATAAAAGTATAAAGGAGTGATAAAAAAAGTATATTTAGTTTCAATGTTTAGTTAAATAATAAATAGGTTTTTATCTATTCATTTTGCTGAGAAAAGCCTAAATCTTTAAGTTTTAAGAATAGATTTGGATGATTTTTTTTAATATCTTTTATAAGTTTTTTAATATCAATATCTAAAAGATGCTTGTTTTTGCTTTTTGCTAATCTATTTTGTATCTCTTGCATTGCAACAACCCAAACATCATTAAAATCAACTGGCAAGTTTTCTAAAATAGCTTTTTCAAGCTTTAAATTAAAATTTTCATATTTTGTCTTTTTTAATGAGTTTATAAGTTCCATAATAGATTCAATTGAGGATAAAACATATACTTTATTATCATCTCCTATTACAAACCAAGGTGCTTTTGAGTCCCAAGCTCCTTGAATAAGTTCTAAAGTTTTTTTATCTGGATCTTGAGTATTACTTATTTTAACTACAGTTATATTTTCTGGGCTTGGAATACCAAGTTCATTTGCCATTTTATTTATATTTTGTAAAAGATTTTCTCCATTTAAATTTTTTAACTGCACATCCCCTCCATTAAATTATTTTATGTTTATCCAACCAAACCATTATACCCTTTTGAGCATGCAGTCTATTTTCAGCCTCATCAAATATCTCATTTGCATGCTCTTCAAAAACCTCTTCACTTACTTCATAGCCTCTATATGCTGGAAGGCAGTGAAGAAAAATTGCATCTTTTTTTGCTAAATTCATCAAATTTTTATCAACCATATATCCTTGAAAATCTTTTACTCTTTTCTCTTTTTCATCCTCTTGTCCCATACTAATCCAAGTATCAGTTGTAACTACATCTGCATCTTTAACAGCCTCTTTTGGATCATTTAATAAAACTATTTTAGCTCCGCTTTCCTTTGCAAAAGAAAGTGCATCATTTACAATTTCTTCTTTTGGTTCATAACCTTTAGGAGTTGCAACTCTAAGTTCAAATCCAAGCTTACTTGCTAATATTAGCCAAGAATGAGCCATATTATTTCCATCACCAATATAAGCAACTATAGGGTTTTCGCTTTTGCCATATTCAATCATTGTTAAATAATCAGCCATTAATTGAACCGGATGATAATCATCAGTTAAACCATTTATCACAGGAACTTTACTATATTTTGCAAACTCTTCAATCTTTTCTTGCTCATAAGTTCTAATCATAACCATATCACACATTCTTGAAATTACTCTTGCTGTATCTTTTATAGGCTCTCCTCTGCCCATCTGAATATCATTTTTACTTAAAAAAAGTCCAATTCCTCCAAGCTGATATATTCCAACTTCAAAACTAACACGTGTTCTTGTTGAGCTTTTTTCAAAAATCATTGCAAGAGTCTGACCTTCAAGATATGGAACAAACTCGCCTCTTTTTGTTTCAGCTTTTATATTTTGGGCTATTTTTATAATCTCTAAAATCTCTTCTTTTGAAAAACTTTTGAGTGTTAAAAAATGTCGCAAATCCTATCCTTTGCAAAAAATGAAAATAAAATTATATCTTAAAAATTGGTCATTGGTCATTTGACATTGGTAATTGGGAATTAGGAAATTCTACACTTTCCCACTTCACTGTTTCACAGCTTCACTGCTTCACAGCTTTTCTCCTTCCACTTATTCCCTTCATCCTTCACTATTCATCCTCAAATTTAACCGCAAACTTGTTTCGCTTTGCTTAACTTCATTTGCTTTAAGGTAAACCAGCTGTTCGTATGCTCAGGCACGAAATTCCTTGAATTTCAGCTTCACATATACTCTCAGCTTTCGCTTCGGGACGCAAGCAAAGCAGTTTGCTTGCTCAAAGCTTAGCTTTGCCCTAGCTCACTTACCCCCTTTCCACTACTTTAATAACTTGGCAACTTCTTTCGCATGATAACTGATAATTATATCAGCACCTGCCCTTTTAAAACTAATCATTGTCTCCATCATAACTTTTTCATAATCAATTACACCGGCCTTTGCTGCCATTTTAAGCATTGAATATTCTCCACTTACATTATAAACAGCCAAAGGCAGTTTTGTATTTTCTCTTATATCTCTTACAATATCAAGATAGGCAAGGGCTGGTTTTACCATCAAAATATCTGCACCTTCAATCTCATCTTCTAAACTTTCTAAAATCGCTTCTCTTCTATTTGCTGGATTCATTTGATAGCTTCTTCTATCTCCAAAACTTGGAGCAGATTCAGCAACATCCCTAAAAGGTCCATAATAGCTACTTGCAAATTTTGTAGAGTAACTCATTATAGGAAGATTTACAAATCCTGCTTTATCTAAAGCATCTCTAATAGCAGTTATCATACCATCCATCATTCCACTTGGAGCAATCATATCTGCACCAGCCTTTGCATGAATAATTGCCTGCTCACCAAGTATTTTTAAAGTTGCATCATTATCAACCGTTTTTAATACAGGATCTAAAATACCACAATGTCCATGCTCTGTATATTCACAAAAACACAGATCTGTCACAACAAACATATCTGGATGAGCTTTTTTAATTTCTCTAACTGCATTTGCTATTACACCATGTTCACATAATGCATCACTTCCAATACTATCTTTAACTTCTGGAATACCAAATAAAATAATAGCTTTTATACCAAGATCTTTTAAATTTTCACACTCTTTTAAAATATGTTCAATACTCATTTGGTATACACCAGGCATTGAATCAATCTCTTTTTTATAATCTTCCCCTGCTTTTACAAACAGAGGATATATAAAATCATTTACACTTAAATGAACCTCTTGAACTAAATCTCTTAAAACTGGATTTATTCTAAGCCTTCTAAATCTTTTAAACATTCTTTTCCTTTTTACATTAGGTTAGTATGGTAATTGGGAATTTTGTTGAGTTGTTAAAAAGGTTAAAATGGTTGAGTAGTAATAGAATAAAGCCACTCAACCACTCAACTACTTATCTTCTCAACCTCTCATCCAATCAACTATGCTATAATTCAATACAATTTTACCAAAAGAAGAGGAAAATGAAGGTAAAAATCTCTGAAATTGCAAATCTTCCAACAAAATATGGAAATTTTAAGATTCAATGTTTTAAAGAAAACCATAAAGAACATCTTGTTATTTTTACGCAAAATCTTCCAGAAATTCCAGTTGTTAGAGTACATTCTGAATGTCTAACTGGTGATACTCTTGGCAGTAAAAAGTGTGATTGTGGAGAACAGCTTGAATTTGCCCTAAAATATATTGCAAAAAATGGAGGTATGGTTATATATCTTAGACAAGAGGGAAGAAATATTGGACTTTTAAACAAAGTAAATGCTTATGCTCTGCAAGATAAAGGCTTTGATACAATTGAAGCAAATCATCAACTTGGATTTAGTGCAGATGAGAGAACATATGAGATGGTTGAATATATATTAAACCATTTTAATATTAAAAAAATAAAACTTTTAACAAATAATCCAAAAAAGATAGAGAGTTTAAAAGATATTCAAATAGTTGAAAGAATTCCAGTCAAAGTTGAACCAAACCCACATAATAAAGATTATCTAAAAATAAAAAAAGAAAAAATGGGGCATCTGCTTTAGAGTGAGAAAATTAGAAAGTGAGAGAGTGAGAAAGTTAGAGAGTAAGAAAAAAGAGGTTTTTATAGAGAAACTACTTGAGTGGAATAAGATTCATAATCTAACAGGAGCTAAAACAAAAGAGGAGATTGAAAAAAATATTATTGATTCGCTATATCCTTTAAATTTTTTAAAAAAAGATATAAAAACAGCTTTAGATATAGGTACAGGGGCAGGCTTTCCTGGTCTCATTTTGGCAATGGCTATGCCAGATACAAAATGGTTTTTGGTTGAACCAAGAAATAAAAGAGCAGCTTTTTTAAACTATATAAAAACAATTCTAAATTTAAAAAATATTCAAATTTTAAAAAAAAGAATAGAAGAGATTAAACCATTTAAAGTTGATCTTATAACTTCAAGAGCTGTTATGAAAACAAAAGATCTTTTAAATCTTGTAAAAGATTTTATAAAAGAAGATACAACTATCATTTTTTACAAAGGTGAAAATGTAGAAAATGAGATAAAAAATCTAAAATGCAAAATCGTTGAATTTGAAAAAAGAAAATATCTAATTATAAAGGGAAAAGATGTTATTTAAGATTATTATTTTAATTGCTTTAATAGCGGGAGTATACTACTTTTTTATAAAATCAAAACCTATAGAATATAAAACTAAAAAAGAAAAGAGTAAAAAAGATAGTGAAGATATTATGGTTGAGTGCGAAAAATGCAAAACTTATGTTAGCTCAAAAGAAGCTATTATAAAAAATGGAAAATATTACTGCTCTAAAGAGTGTGCAGGAGTAAATTAATGCTTATATTAAACCATCCTAAAATTGAGGCCCCAAAACTATATAAAATCTCATCTATTGATGATATAAAAAGTACTCCTTCAAATTCAATAGTATGGTTTGATTTTGATTTTGATATTTTAAATTTTTGCAAAAGTAATGAAATAAAAAGTGCAGTAAATATATCAAATATAAAAGAGGCTGTATATGCAAACTCTTTAGATGCTTACTTTTTAATATGTAAATTCCCATTGGCAAAAGATGTTCAAACAATTGCTCAAAATTATCTTTTTGATTCAAAAGTTATTGCTTTAATTGATGAAAGACTTATTGAAAATGCTATTGAAGCAGAAATTGACGGGGTATTTTTAACAAATTATCCTTTTTAAATTGGGATTTAATTTTACCAATATTTCATAACTTATCGTATTTAAACTTTTTGCAACTTTTTTTGCATCATCAAATATACAAATTTCCTCTTTATTTCCTTTAACACTAAAACTATCCATACTTACTCTTCCTAAAATATTTTTATCTTTTACAAATTTCATACCTCTAAAAATCCCATCTCCATAACCAATATCATATGTTGAGATAACCATATCCTTATCTGCTTCAAACACTCCTCCATATCCCACTCTTTGACCTTTTTTCAAAACCCTTGTTGATAATTTTTCTCCCCAAAGTGACAAAACAGGCTTTAATGGAGGATAATCAAAAACATCATCAATTTCCAAATATCCATATGCAGCAATTCCAACTCTTACAAAATCATCTTTTATCTTTTTAAATCTAAAAAGAGCTGCAGAATTGCAAGAGTGAAAGAGAGGTTTTTTAAAATCATATCTTTTTACAAGCTCTAAACTTCTCTTTTTGACCTCATCAAAATTTCTATCTTGCCAAAAAAGCTCACTGCTTAGCTCATCTGCGCTTCTAAAATGGGTGAAAATACCGCATAATTTTAAATTTTTATCTTTTATAACTTCAAAGGCTCTATCAAGCCCCTCTATATCTATACCGTTTCTATGCATTCCTGTATCAACTTTTAACTCTATATTTGAGCCATTTGGAAATTTTTTCAAATCTTCTAAACAATTTATCGTATAGTGAAATTTATCTTTTTCTTTTGGAATATCAGCTAAAACCAATATATAATCAAAAAGATTTTCTACTCTTTTAGCTTCTTCTATGTTTCTTACAACTGCTCTTTTTATACCATACCCATTTGCTAATTTTGCAATCTCTAAAAGACCATGACCATAGGCATTATCTTTTAAAACAATGGCAACTTTTTCAATTCCACCAGCTTTTTTAACAATAATATTTAGATTATTTATAAATGCATTTTTATATAATTTTATAAAACCCATAGTAGAATTCTATCAAAAAAAGGATTTATGTGAGACTACCTGCAGAGTGGGAGAAGCAAAAAGCTCTTTTGATATCTTATCCTCATGAAAATAGCGACTGGCAGCCATATTTAAATGAGATTAGAGAGTTTTATGATGAGTTTATAAACATTGTTAAAAAATATCAAAATCTAATCATTTTATCTCCCGAGCCTCTAAATATAAAAACTTCGAAGTCCGACTTCGAAGTTAAAATCATAAAAGTAAAGACAAATGATACTTGGGTAAGAGACTATGGTCCAATCTCTGTTGAAATTTCGAAGTCCGACTTCGAACTAAAAGATTTTACATTTAATGGATGGGGGTTAAAATATAGTGCAAATTATGATAATTTAGTTAATAGAAGAGTTTTTCATACAAAAAAGATTGGATTTGTTTTAGAAGGCGGAAGTATTGATAGCAATGGAGAAGGAGTTTTGCTTACAACTTCAAAATGTCTGCTTGAAGAAAATAGAAATCCTCATCTATCAAAAGAGGAAATTGAAACTAAGCTAAAAAATTTTTTTGGACTAAAAAAAGTTCTTTGGCTAAATCATGGCTTTTTAGAAGGAGATGATACAGATAGTCATATTGATATGCTTGCAAGATTTGTTGCTCCAAATAAAATAGTTTATATCACTTGCGATGATAAAGATGATATTCATTATGATGAGTTAAAAAAGATGGAAAAAGAGTTAAAAAGATATGGGTTTGATTTAATCCCTTTGCCATTTGTTAGCCCTAAATATTTTAATAATAAAAGACTTCCAGCAAGTTATGCCAATTTTGTTATAATAAACTCAGCAGTAATTGTACCAACATATAATGATACAAACGATAAAGAAGCATTAAAAATTTTTAAAAAACTTTTTTCAAATAGAGATATTATTGGACTTGATTCATCTACTCTTATAAAAGAGCATGGCTCGATTCATTGCAGTTGCATGAATATATTTTAAAGGAGATAAATGAGATTTTTTTTGATTTTTTTACTATTTTTGGGCTCCCTTTTTGCAAAAGATATGATAGCAGTTTCCATTTTGCCTCAAAAATTTTTTGTAAAAAAGATAGTTGAAGATAGATTTGACATAGAAGTTATGGTTCCACCAGGAAGCTCACCTGCAACATATAGTGTTAAACCTCAGCAGCTACTAAGTCTAAAAAAGGCAAAAATCTACTTTAGTACCGGCGTTCCTTTTGAAAAAGCTTGGCTTAAAAGATTCAAAAGTGCAAATAAAAGTTTAAAAATTGTAGATATAGGAAAATATATAAAAAAATTTCCTATGCAAGAGCATCATCATGAAGGTGAACATGAACATCATCACGAACATGAAAAGATATTAGACCCTCATATTTGGTTATCTCCACCACTTGTTATTTTGCAAGCAAGAGTAATTTTAGAAGAGATTTGTAAAATCGATCCAAAAAATAAAGATTTCTATTTAAAAAATTATCAAAAATTTTCAAATGAATTAACTAACTTAGATACAAAAATTTTTAAAAAGCTTTTCAATCTAAAAAAAAGAGAATTTATTGTATATCATCCATCTTTTGGATATTTTGCAAGAAGTTATAATCTAAAGCAGATAGCTATTGAAAAAGAGGGAAAAGAGCCAACGATAAAATATCTAAAAAGAGTTATAGATATTGCTAAAAAGAAAAATATAAAAGTTGTTTTTGTTGAGCCTCAATTTTCAAAAAAGAGTGCAAAATTTATAGCTTCTAAAATAGGTGGAGAGGTTTTAGAGATTGATCCTTTAAATGAAAATTGGGATAAAAATATTTTGAAGGTGGTAGAGGCAATTGAAAGAGCAAATAGCAATTGAGGTTAAAAATCTCTATTTTAAATATTATAAAGATTATGTTTTAGAAGATATAAATCTAAAAATTAAAAAGAATGAGTATATTGCTATTATAGGGCCAAATGGCGGTGGGAAAAGTACATTTTTAAAACTAATAGTTGGTTTATTAAAACCAAATAAGGGAGAGATTAAAATATTTGGCAAAAATGTTCAAGATATGAAAGAGTATATAGGCTATCTACCTCAACAGATAAATTTTAATTTAGACCTTCCAATAAAAGTTAAAGATATTGTTTTGCAAGGAAGATTGAAAAAAAATAAGCTTTTTTATAACAAAGAAGATTTTAAAAAGTGTGATGAGATTTTAAAAAAGCTAAATATAGAAAATTTAGAAAATAAAAAAATATCTGAGCTTTCAGGTGGACAAAGACAAAAGGTTTTATTATCCCGCGCACTTGTTAGTGAGCCTAAGATTTTGATTTTAGATGAGCCAACAGCTTCAATTGATATAAAGGGGCAAAAAGAGATTTATGAGATTTTAAAAAATTTAAAATTGACAAAAATTGTTGTTAGTCATGATATAAAGATACTTTTTGAAGGTGTTGATAAAGTCTTTTATATCAATAGAAATCTTTTTGTTCATGAAAATCCAAAATTATCTATTCATCCAAAAGAGGAGCATTTTTGTGAGATGGAGCTATTTGATTATTTAAAGAGTTGCAATGTTTGAATGGATTGAACTTTTTTCAAATTCAATAATTGCTGGAGCACTTTTAAGTATTGCTATTGGAATCATTGGCTCACTTATGCTTATAAATAGATATAACTATCTTGCAGCAAGTATTGCTCATGGAAGTTATGGTGGAATTGGTCTTGCTTTATATTTTGGAATCTCTATTTTGCTTGGAGCTACACTTTTTGCTCTAATACTTGCATTATTTATTGCTTTTATTACATCAAAATATCCTCAAAGAAAAGATGTTTTAATTGGAACAATTTGGGCTGTTGGGATGAGTATAGGAATAGTTTTTGTTGATTTGACACCCGGATATAATGTTGATCTGCTTAGCTTTTTGTTTGGTGATATTTTAATGGTTCCAAAAGAGGATCTTTTTTATATGGGATTTGTTGATATTATCTTAATTATATCTATTATACTTTTTTACAATATATTTTTAGCAATTGCTTATGATAGAGATTTTTTAAAATTAAGAGGAGTAAATGTAGAATTTTTTCATTATCTTCTACTTATACTTATAGCTTTAACAGTAGTTATGAGCATAAGAAGTGTCGGTCTTATTTTGATCATCGCTCTTTTTAGTATTCCACCATTTATCGCAGAAAAGTTTACTATATCTTTAAAAAGTATGATTTTATTATCTTCAATTATTTCATTTGTTTTTATTATTTTTGGTCTTTATATCTCATATATATTTAATATCTCTGCAACTGCATCAATAATATTAACTCTTGCAGCACTTTTTATAATCATCTTTTTAAAAGGGAAAAAATGAAAATAGCACTAATTCAGCAAAAATTTCATATTACCAAAGAGGCAACTATTGAAAAAAGTGTAGAGATGATAAGAGAGGCAAAAGATAAAGGTGCTGAGCTTATTGTTTTACAAGAGCTTCATCAAGGAGCATATTTTTGCCAAAGCGAAGATGTTAACTTTTTTGATTTGGCTGAAGATTTTGAAAAAGATAAAGAGTTTTGGAGAGATATTTCAAAAAAAGAGGATATTGTCCTTGTTACATCTTTATTTGAAAAAAGAGCTATAGGAGTTTATCATAACACTGCAGTAGTTTTTGATAAAGGAAAAATTGCTGGAACTTATAGAAAGATGCATATTCCAGATGATCCTGGTTTTTATGAAAAGTTCTATTTTACTCCTGGAGATTTAGGATTTGAGCCAATTGAGACTTCAGTTGGAAAACTTGGAGTTTTAATCTGCTGGGATCAATGGTATCCAGAAGCTGCAAGGATAATGGCTTTGAAAGGTGCTGAAATTCTCATCTATCCTACTGCAATTGGATGGTTTGATGAAGATAATCAAGAGGAAAAAGATAGACAGCTTGAAGCTTGGATAACAGTCCAAAGAGGACATGCAATAGCAAATGGACTTCCTCTTGTTGCTGTAAATAGAGTTGGTTTTGAAGAGGATATTAGCGGATGTTTAAATGGAATTAGGTTTTGGGGAAACTCATTTGCTGTGGGTCCTCAAGGCGAATTTTTAGCAAGAGCATCATCTGATAAAGAGGAGGTTTTAATAGTTGATATTGATAAAAAAAGAAGCGAAGATATAAGAAGAATTTGGCCATTTTTAAGAGATAGAAGAGTTGATAGCTATCAATGTTTATTAAAAAGGTTTTGTGATTGATAGAAAATATTTTATATCTTTTTCTGCTCTTCTTTTTAGGGATTTTGTTACAAAAAAAATTTGAGAAAAATATCGATGCACTTATTGATTTTATTATCTATATATCCTTGCCATCTTTAATAATTTCACATATATATAAATTAA